>CAJQOK010000484.1 GCA_905479905.1 uncultured Aliterella sp. | reverse complement strand
CTCCGCATCTACACTACTTAACCGCAATAAAATTAACCTTCCATAGGGCGGATAATTCAACGCTGCTCTTTCGGCTAACTCTGTAGCAATAAAAGGCTCGAACTCGTGCTGTTGTACCGCTTGAACTACAGCATGATCGGGTGTGTAAGTTTGGATGATTACCCGCCCTGGATCGTCTCCTCTACCTGCTCTCCCAGCCACTTGGGTAAGGGTTTGAAAGGCTCTTTCACTCGCCCTGTAATCTGCCAAATGCAGCAACCCATCCGCCGCCATTACGCCAACTAAAGTAACTTGGGGCAAATCTAGCCCTTTAGTCAACATTTGAGTCCCTACTAATAAATCAGCTTCTTTATTAGCAAACTGGGTTAGTAAGTGGCGGTGAGCGCCTTTTGTGCGGGTTGTATCGCTATCAAATCTAATAAAACGCAACTGGGGGAACTGCTGAGTTAATTCTTGCGCTACTCGCTGCGTCCCACTCCCAAAAAACTTTAAGTACGGCGAACTACATTCAGGACAATTGCGGGGATGCGATCGCACATAATTACAATAATGACACTGCAATAATTTACTCGCTTCAGCCTCAGTTTGGTGGTAAGCCAAAGAAACGTCACAGTTGGGACACTCAATTACATAACCGCAACTGCGACAGGAGACAAATGTACTATGTCCGCGCCGATGAATAAATAATATCCCCTGTTGCGATCGCTCTTTCATTTCCTCAAGCGCCTCTTGCAGGGAACGGCTAAATATGGAACGATTGCCTAATTGCAACTCATTACGCATATCTATCACTTCTACAGGCGGTAAAGGGCGTGATTGTATCCGTTCTGGTAAAGCTAGATAATAACTATTATCTTTATTTCTATTTACCCAAGTTTCCAACGCTGGAGTCGCCGAACCCAATATTAACGGGCAATTTTCTAACTGGGCTTTCCATTTAGCAACATTTCGCGCATGGTAAGTAGGAACAGGACTATCTTGTTTAAAACTATTGTCGTGTTCCTCATCCAAAATTATCAACCCAAGCTGAGGTAAAGGCGAAAATACCGCCGAACGAGTCCCAATAACTACTTGGGGTTCCCCAGTTAGCATTTGTCGCCAAGTGTCGTAACGTTCGCCATCTGATAAAGCGCTGTGATAAACGCAAACCTTTTCCCCAAAACGAGCGCGAAACCTGTCAGTTAATTGCGGGGTGAGTCCGATTTCTGGAACTAAAACTAAGGCGGATTTGCCTTTTGCGAGTAACGGTGCGATCGCTTGTAAATATACTTCAGTTTTTCCCGATCCTGTGATTCCATGCAATAATACTTCTGCTACGCCATCTAAATTGTTAATAGTCTCCAAAGCCTTACTTTGAGCAGTTGTTAAGGTTTTTGGGCGATCTTGCGCTTGTAATGGCGATGTTTCTTGGCGCAGAACTTCGCGCGGTTCAATTACCAAAAAGCCTTTATTTGCAAGAGTTTTCAGGGTAGGTAAAGTAGTTTTACACAATAAGAGCAATTCATTTAACCACAATTCACCACCGCGATCGCCCAAAACTTGGATTATTTCCTGTTGACGCTTATTTAATTCCGGCGACAATACATCCCCAACTAGCGTTACCGCCTGTTTTGTCTGGGGTTTTGAGTACCTGGGCAATTCTAAATAACTTTCTACCCAACCGCGTTTTAAAAGTTGCTCTACTCCCCAATTTGCTCCTTTAATCTGGCTTCTAAGATATTTAACGCTGTACTCACCTTTACTTTGAGCTTGAAGCAATTGCAATACTTGAGCAGCAGCAGTAGGTAAAAAAGTCTCTGCCCCTAAAGGTATATTTTCTACCTTTAGACGGATGCGACGCTGACTTCGCCCTAGTAATCCTGGTGGTAAAGCAACCTTAATTACCTGTATCAACGAGGTATAGTAATAATCGGCTACTTGCTGCAATAATTCCCAGTAATTTGCACTAAAAAAGCCGACGCTGACAACTTCTTCAACTTCGCGGATTTTGTTTATAGGTATATCAGCGTTTGGCTGCTCTAATAACCGAATTGCGATCGCGCCTACTTGTTGCGTACCAAAAGGAACACTTAAAATACTACCTGGTTGCACAGATAACATATTTTCCGGCAACTTGTACGTATATATTCCCGTAGCGCCAGGACAATCTACCAGTACCTCAATCCAGCGTTTAGTATTGTTCGATCTTGGTTGATAACTACGTACTGGCTCCGCTACTATAAAATTTGACCCATTTAATTCAGGAATATACATAAAAGCTAGGCATCCGTAATTAAAGCTTTAGTTTAAAATATTTTTTTATACCGACTGCTGTTCAAATAAGTTGCAATAATTACAATCTTGTATAGGTAGTATTGAATACTGACTTTAAAAGTTGTTACTAATTTTACGCAATTACTTATTTTAAAAGCTACTATTTTCTCCCCATCGGTAGAGAGTAAAGCTTTGATATATATGAGATTCTGTTTTTGAGGTTAATAAGTCAGTAACGTTTAGGTATAAATGTTTAATCCTTTACTAGGAATCCCTTAAATAAACTTTTCTAGCACAACAATCAAATATTGCCATCCTTCATTGTAAAGACATACATACAAAAGTAGTTGTTATAACGAAAAAGTTGCAAAGTTTGTTCATAAATTTCGATATTTTGGTTGTAATTTCACCAGATATTACTTAATAAGTTGCCTAAAATTAACTTTAAACATCGATTTTGGTAGCAGGATATATGTCAAGTTAAGCAACTTTTGGCAACTTAACGTAATCAAGCATAAAAATAAAATAGATTGAATTTACAGCCGCAGTACAAACCCTTGTTTTTAGATTAACGCTAGGATAAAAACAGAACTAGCTAAATAATTAATAGGAGAAAATTAGAGTATTAAAATTACAATTAAGTTTGATGTCTACTTATTTAAACTGCTATCTGCTTAAAAGCAAATAGGCTAAAAAAAATTATCTTCAATTATTTTTGTAAAAGCATTGCTTCTGTTACAGAGTACCTCAGTTAAATCTCACCTAAACGTAAATATGAATATTACTGAATTAGACTCCATTGATGTTTTGTTGCCAATCGAAGAAATAATCGATTCTCCGGCGGATGATTTAGAAGAAACATCTTTAGATACACACGCTGGAGAAGAAATAGAAGTTGCAGAATCAGAAGATAGAGATGGAGATAGTTTAGCTGCTGCTAGACCATCAGGATACCGTAAAACCGATTCAGATGACGCGGTAGGAGCATTTTTTAAAGAAATGGCGCGTTATCCGTTACTAAAAGCAGAAGAAGAAGTAGAGTTAGCAAAACGAGTACAGTTTTTAGTAGAAGTAGAAGAACTTACTGAGCGCCTAAGTAGCGAATTAAATCGTAGTACAAGCAAAGCAGAAACCGCCGCCGCACTCTGTTTAACCGAACGTCAGCTAGAACAAAAGCTGTATCAAGGTAGAGTAGCAAAGCGCAAAATGATTCGCTCAAATCTACGTTTAGTAGTATCGATTGCTAAGAGATATTTGAATCGAGGAGTACAATTTTTAGACTTGATTCAAGAAGGAGCAATGGGCTTGAATCGAGCTACAGAAAAGTTCGATCCTGACAAAGGTTATAAGTTTTCTACTTACGCTTATTGGTGGATTAGACAAGCAATTACAAGAGCGATCGCCAATGATGCTAGAACTATTAGATTGCCAATTCATATTGTCGAAAAACTAAATAAGCTCAAAAAAGCCCAGCGAGAGATCAAGCAAAAACTACATCGCAACGCTACAGAAAACGAACTAGCAGAAGCTTTAGATACAACTCCAGAACAACTGCGTCAGTTACAACAATTAAGGCGCAAATCGCTATCTTTAAACCATAGAGTCGGGAAAGAAGAAGACACGGAACTTGTAGATTTACTTGAAGATGAAGAAGGACAATCTCCCGAACAGCAAATGAATGAAACGATGATGCGTCAAGAGATTTGGAATGTGTTAGCCGACGTACTAACACCTAGAGAAAAAGACGTGATTTCTTTACGTTATGGGTTAACAACCAGCGAACCTTGTACTTTAGAAGAAGTAGGTAGCTTATTTAATCTTTCCCGCGAAAGAGTACGACAAATTCAAAGTAAAGCTATGCGAAAACTAAGACGACCCCAAATAGCTAAACGTTTGAAAGGTTGGTTAGTGTAAAACTTATAGGCAATAAAAATTGAAAGTAGCGATCGCACCTACCACCGCCGAAAAAACGCAAAATTAGCCTTCAACTAATTTAGATGTATTTTAGTTAGGGATCAAAGCTTCAGAAAATCCCTAAAATTTTAAAGGTTTGATTGAACCAAGCTTAAAAATCATTTAAAGTAAAATTTATAAAGCGCTTATTGCCAAAACCATGATTTTTATCGATTTAACCTTAAAAAGTACCGCCTTTCCAGTATCAGTACAAAGAAAAACCAGCGAAGACGCGGAGGCGGTTTATACCCAGATTGTAGAGGCGATGCGTTCTGGGCAGCCAGAAATTATGGAATTAACGTGCGATCGCCAAACTGAAAAAAAAGTAGCAGTGCGTGTGAGTGAAATTCTCAGCATCCAGATTGCTCAAAAAGACGGTTCCGCCGTTGGTGGGAATAGACCACCAGGATTTTTTGCTTTAGGTGAAGCTACTTAATCACTAAGGTAAAGATGGCGGAAATTGCCGTTCAAGCGACTGACTTAGATTTTAGCTGGCATCAAGGAGAGCAGGTTTTAAACGCCTGCTCTTTAGAAGTACCCAAAGGCGAATTTTGGATGCTTCTAGGCACTAATGGCAGTGGCAAATCTACTCTCCTTAAGTTATTAGCCGGGTTATTAACCCCCAAGTCAGGATTGGTGCAAGTTTTGCATCCTGTCGGCTTTGTATTTCAAAACCCCGATCATCAATTGGTAATGCCTACCGTCGGCGCTGATGTAGCCTTTGGATTGGTGGAAGAACAATTGCCAATTTTTAGAGTCCGCCAGCGCGTAGAGGAAGCCTTAGCCGCCGTCAATATTCTAGAGTTGCAAAGAAGACCAATTTATGCGCTCAGTGGTGGGCAAAAACAACGCGTGGCGATCGCTGGTGCGATCGCCCGTCAATGCAAAGTATTGTTATTAGACGAACCTACAGCTTTACTAGATCATGATAGCCAATTAGAATTAGTCGCCCAAGTCCAAAATTTAGTCAAAAGTCGTGGTTTAACTGCCCTATGGGTAACTCATAGATTAGAGGAGTTAAATTATTGCGACGGGGCATTTTTGCTAGAGCAAGGTTCAGTAGTAGATCGTGGCGATGCACAACGATTAAAGCAACGTTTGATTCAATCTCCGCCGCCGTAAAAATAAAAATTTGGCACTGAGATAAGTCAAGGTTTAAGCCTTAACTCTTATCAGTATTATGCAATGGCATTTAGACCCCCAGATTAGTCTAGGGGTTTTTTCTTGAGAATTTTAACTTACTCTTGGGGGGCAGTTTCCTGCTCTGAATCAGATTCTGAGCTTGACTCTAATTCCTCTG
This sequence comes from uncultured Aliterella sp., assembly GCA_905479905.1. GTDB lineage: Bacteria > Cyanobacteriota > Cyanobacteriia > Cyanobacteriales > Chroococcidiopsidaceae > Aliterella. Next base: position 576 of record CAJQOK010000484.1, on the reverse strand, counting down.
GAGGAGCCGCAGCCACAGGAGGTTTGGGCTTTGTGGGTTTGGGCCCGCGCATCAAAGCCATATTCATAGGCGGTGTCGCTGGTTCTTCTTCCCGATTAGAGCCTTTTCCTCTGCTTTTAGACCTTTCTTTGCCTGGTATGGAAGGAATCACTTTACGCTTTTCCGGTGATACGGTCGCAGCTTCAAGACTATCTTCAACGGCGCTAGGTTGATCCTGTATTTGGGCTTCAACTTCACTAGGAGGAGCGATTGGGCTCTCTGATTTCTTAATCGGACGTTCTACCATAAATTTTGCACATTTATTTATTAGTATTTTTGCACTGTCCTAGTATTTTAAGGAAGTTCAAACCAAAATTAAAGTTGTAGCACAGCAACGTTGACTCAAGATCGTTAGGCTAAAAAAGTCTTCTCCTTTAAACAGTATTAGTAATAGAGGACTTAACACTGCTAGTATCAACCACCAAGGCTCCTTTAGATTGTCCGTTTTGCCCTACCGGGCGACGCGCTTCAATCAAACTAATTGCCCGGTTGACGGTTTCCGGTAAAACTACCACTAAACCACCGTTAGGAGCTTCA
>CAJQOK010000483.1 GCA_905479905.1 uncultured Aliterella sp. | reverse complement strand
ACATCTTTGCTAAAGAATGGGACAAGACATCTCAGAAAACATTACCAATTCCTAGCGTATTAGCAAAACAAATTTATCCAGAAAACATCCTTATACAGTATCCAATTACTGGCAAAAGTGTATCAGGGGTTGTAGTTTTACCTAAAGGAGTAATGCTGATTAGCTCGTTACCATTATTAAATGCCCAAGGTGAAGGAGCAATCCCTGGAGGTCTTATACTTGGGCGTTATATACAAACATCAGAAATTGTCAAGCGAATATCTGACAGTGAATCTTTAACCGTATCGGTAAACGTACACTCAATTAATGAAACGCAAATGCCGCCAGATTTTGAGGAGGCACGTTTAGCTTTATCAGATAGAAATTCGATTGTAGTAAGAAATCTCAACGACCAAAAAATTGCTGGGTATACTTGGCTAAAAGATATTTATGGTAAACAAGCTTTATTGGTGCGTGTAGAAAAGGATAGAGAACTTTATTTGCAGGGTCAAAAAAACTTAAGCTACCTAATGATATTTCTAATAGTTGTAGGATTAATATTTGGCAGCGCTGCTCAACTATTTTTGCAACAACTAATTACTTTTAAAGTAAAACGAAAAGAAAGCGAAGCACGCTATCGCATTGTTGTAAACCAAGCCTCAGAAAGTATATTTTTGGTAGAGGCAGAAACTAAACATTTCTTAGAAGTAAATGCCGCCTTTGAAAAACTACTTGGTTACACTCTTAAAGAGGTACTGAGCTTAACTCTTAACGATATACTTGTAGAAAATAGCGAAGGTCATAGGCAATATTTACATTACATTTCAGCAAAAGCTGAACATTTCACTTGTGAAAAGCAATATCGTTCTCGTAATGGTTATTTTGTTGATGTTGAAGTAAATGTTAACTTGATTTCTTATGCTGGAAAACAGGTTTTTTGCCATGTAGTTAGAGATATTACTAATCGCAAACAAGCGGAGGCAGCTTTACGAGAAAGCGAACAGCGTTTAGCTTGGCAGGCTAACCACGATTCTTTAACTGGACTCGTTAATAGAAGAAAATTTGAACAACATTTAGAACAAGCTTTGAATAGTGCCAAAGTTAGTAACGTTCAACATTCATTGTGTTATTTAGACTTAGATAAATTTAAGATTATTAATGATACTTGCGGTCATACAGCCGGAGATGAACTGCTGCGCCAAGTTACAGCATTATTGCAAAGTCAAATACGTTCGGTGGATATTGTAGCTCGTTTGGGCGGAGATGAGTTTGGCTTGATACTCAATCAATGCACTTTAGAGCATGCTTTAATTGTTGCCAATGCACTAATAGCGAGCATCCGATCATTTCAATTTGTGTGGGAAGACAAAATTTTTAAAATTGGTGTCAGCATTGGTGTAGTCGCCGTAAATGGTGATAGTCCAAGCCTGATCAATACTTTAAGCGCTGCTGATAATGCTTGCTATACTGCTAAAAATCAAGGACGCGATCGCGTTTATATTGCTCAATTAAGCGATTGCAACATAGCACAGCATCATGATATGCAATGGATAAAGCAGATAAACAAAGCTATAGAAGAAGATCGTTTTTGTCTTTATTACCAATCAATAACACCTATAAACCCTCAAACCCTGCGTTGGGAATACTACGAAGTATTATTAAGGCTACGGGATGAATCCGGCAAAATAATTCCGCCAATGGCATTTATTCCAGCAGCAGAACGCTACAATTTAATGCAATTAATTGATCGCTGGGTAATTAAGACTCTGTTTGCTACTCAAGGGCGGTACTATCGAGAAACTTATCAACAGTACCAAAACGTTGGCGGTTTCTGTTTATACGCAATTAACATTTCGGGTGCAAGTATTAATGACGAATATTTTATTGACTTTTTACATCAGCAAATAAAAATACATCAGATTCCGCCGCAGGTACTTTGTTTTGAAATTACTGAGATTGTAGCTATTGCAAACTTGGCTAAAGTGGTAGCATTCATTAATGAATTTAAACAACTTGGTTGTTCTTTTGCTTTAGACGATTTTGGTACTGGGATGTCGTCTTTTGACCGTCTTAAAAAATTGCCTGTGGATTATCTAAAAATTAATGGTGGTCTGATTAAAGATATTCTCACTGATCCAAAGAATTTGGCGATGACTGAGGCAATTAATCAAGTTAGTCATGCTATGGGGTTTAAAACAATCGCTACTTTTGTAGAAAATGCTCCTATCTTCAAAAAAATCTGTAAGTTAGGAGTAGATTATGCTCAAGGCTATGATATTGCCACACCTTGCCCGTTAGTAATCCCACAAGCACACCGTCAAAGATTAATACTGAGTTCTTGATCTAATAAATTGAGTAATCTTAAATACACAATTGTTTTATGTTGTCTCTGATTTGAGTAATAGTAAGTCATGAACCTGAGCTAAACCCAGATAACGTATACCTTCGGGTGAAATTTCAAATCGACAGGGCAAAATTTCTAAACCTAGGGAATTCGCACTTCTAAGTAACTTACCATAGATTGGATCGGCGCTATCTCCGGGGGCAAATTGGGTACAGTCGCCACGATTAATAAAATACAACATAACTGCCCGTGCTTGAGGTAGCAAAGCCGTAAGCTCTCGCAGGTGCTTTTGTCCGCGTGTAGTTTCGGTATCAGGAAATAAGGCTAGTTGTTTCTGCGCCCAAGTGGTGCTTTTGACTTCTATATAAATTGGGCGATCGCTACTCAATACAAAATCAACTCTACTTTTTTTATCTTGTCCGTAAGCAACTTCAAACTGAATCTGCTGGTAGTTTCCTAATTCGGGAAACAAATATTTTTCTAGTGCTAATTTAACAATGCGATTAGGCATCATGGTATTGACTCCCACCCAGGTTGGCTGGTTGTCAAACACTTCAATCATCTCCCACGTATAGGGTAGCTTGCGCTTAAGATTGTTGCTGTAAGATACTTGTACAGCACTACCGGAGGTACTAAGCCCACTCATTGAGCCAGTATTTGGGCAATGAGCAGTAATTATTTCTCCTGTGTTTAGCTCAATGTCTGCAAAAAATCGCTTGTATCTTTTAACTAAAATTCCTGGATAAAGCGGCGGATACTTATACAGCCAATCGTCCATTTGTCAATCCCTCTAGGGGATTTAATAATTTTTTATACATTTTATCGTTCTCTGGGCTATGCGATCGCAAATATCTCTCTATAAATCAAACTTTTAATGTGAAAATAAGCCAATTATTTTTACTCAAATTAAGTCTTGTTCATCCACAAAAACGTTGACTAATGTTTGTAAAGTTACATTGTTGCATTTCTTAATAATTATTTTTTTGTTACCAAGTTTTTTCAAATCATCAACTCAAATTATTGTAGCTAATACTATTTTCAGAAATTTATTTAACTTTAGTCACCGTTTGTAATTTGCTGAACTAGCCAAAAAGTGAGCTTGACACTAAATACCGCGATCGCCAAAGCAACGATTTACATCCCAAACAATTCGTCTAACTGGACATCCCAGCAAACCTATCCAAAAATTAAACTCAACGAGGTTGTCACCAACCCCGTTGGTCTTCAAAACCGTGCATGAGACTTTCACCTCACACGGCTCCTCAATGATTCGGTACTTATCATGCATACCTCATTACCCGATTATCATTTGACTTTCTGGAGTCTTTTTGATGGGCTTAGGCTCGGTACTTTTGCAACCGGATTTTTTGCCAGAACTACCATCGTTGGCAGTTTTTGTGTCGTGGCAATGTCTATGAAGGAGTTGCCAATTTTCGTATGAATCCTTACCACCTTGCGATTTTGGGATTTTATGGTCAACTTCCATCACATCGTTTTCACGAAAATAAGTTTCGCAATAAGCACATTTCCCTTTTTGCCTTTTTAGTAGAGTTGATACTCTTTTTGGCATTTCTGGGTTATCGCCTATTCTTGAACTCCAATAAACCAGGTTTCCGTCGTATGGTGACGATTCGCCTTTAACTTTTACATGACGTATTATTTTTATATCGCCATGTCTTAGTAACCTACGGTGGTTATTACCACCGATAGTGGTTGCGAATACATGGTTATCACCGTCTATTTGTTTCCAGTATTTGGCTTTATGCCATTTCCCGGATTTTTTTGAGTGACGATGTTTTGCCCAGTCTCTTAACTTCCAGTACATGAGGTGGTCTAGTTTCTGGTAAATTGCCTTACTTACTACAGTCGCGTAATAATTTCCCCACCCCCGAATTATCGGGTTCAAGATTTTGATTAATGCCTCTTGAGGCATTGCCTTGTGGGAATTTATAATACTAGCGATATGGTCGTAATGTACTGTCTGTTTTTCTTTACTAGGACTGATGATTGTTACAAAGCCCAATGGTCTAGACCTAACGGAGCCTATAGGTTTACACCTGACACGCGCTGAATGGTATTTACCCACTTCATGTTGCCTAATATTGAATCCCAGAAAGTCAAATCCTGGTTTTTCAATCTCATATTCATTAAGAGTATGAGTCAGGCGGGTTTTTGTTGGCTTTAGTTCAAGTCCCATGTCAATTAACCATTCAGAGATAATTTCTCTACATTTTTTGACCACATCTAGACTTTCATGAATAATCACAAAGTCGTCGGCATACCGAATTAAACTTAGGCTCCAGCGATTATCCCGCTTGAAACCTTTTAGCGTTTCGGCGTATTGTTTAACTCGATTTTCCATTCCGTGAAGGGATATATTTGCCAGTAGCGGAGAAATGACCCCGCCCTGTGGTGTACCTTCAGATGTGGGGAACAACTGCTTTCCGTCCATCACTCCCGCTTTTAACCAGGCTCGAACTTGTTGGCGTAAGGTGGGGAATGTATTGAGTTTTGATAGCAGTGCTTCATGGTTGATGCGGTCGAAGCATTTGGCAATATCGGCATCTAGCACATACTTGGCTTTCATTCGGATTGCGTTGAATATTGCCCCGATTGCATCTTGACATGAGCGTCCTGGTCTGAACCCATACGAGTTTGGTTCAAATTTTGCTTCCCATTCTGGCTCTAGTGTCAGCTTGACTAGCGATTGCAAGGCGCGGTCTTGTATTGTGGGTATTCCTAAAGGTCTTTTCTCGTCCGTTCCAGATTTCGGAATCCATACCCGTCTGGTAGGTTTGACCTTATTGCCAAGTTTTAATTTTTCCGTTAGAGATATACGTTGCTTCGGGGTCAGAGACTTAATTCCATCCACACCAGCCGTCTTTTTCCCTTGGTTGTCTTGGGTTACCCTTCTTACCGCTAAAGCTCTTGCGTACCAAGACTTCATCAGTATTTTTTGAAGTTTGCGAACTGTTTTTACATCACCTCGATTAGAGGCTTGATAGATTCTCTTTTGGAGCTTGTACACTCTACGCTCTAGCTTTCGCCAGTTAATTTCGTGCCATTCCACCGTAGTCTTTAAACTCGCAAGAGGACATTTGTACCCTTACTAGAAACTCTATTTTCCAAATCACCGTTAGAACGTCAGCTTATCTCTGGTGTTACCCAGAGCCTTTGCTTCTTTCTAAATCTCTCCCCTCGTCGTATACGGTTAGCACCTACTTAATTTCTTAAGAACAGACGAGGGGTTAATTCGTTCCAAAATGACCATACTATGTACTTTTTAGGGCGATGCTTTGCGCCGGGTTTATTGGAGATGCTTATTGGTCACCAAGGTGCTGCCAACTCCTTATCCTTGCCCTTTTGGGACTCCAGCGTTTCCCTTTTGG
>CAJQOK010000482.1 GCA_905479905.1 uncultured Aliterella sp. | reverse complement strand
CATACCCGATTGACATTGCGCGCTTATTCAATCGGCGATCACCCAGTTCTAAGGTTGCAAAATTTTTCTCCCAGCAGTCCAGCATTGCTTGTTACCTTTAACACCCGATTTCAATTACTGTACCGTATTTGCTGTACTGTTTCTTAAATCCTTTGCCAGTAAACCTTTCAAGACTTAACGGGAAAAGTCAGATTTTTATAATGGTGTGCAATTTATTAAGGAAAACCTTTCTGTGAAACCAGGGACAATATCTATTTCAGTAAGCAATTTGGAAAAAGTTACAAATAGATGCATCATCTTGTTTTTGAAATCTAATGAAAGTAAGAATTTAATTATGGCGTTACACCGCGATAGTTATGAAAAAGATTCTGAATTTAATCTGCGTTCGCAAAGCGTTTGCGAAGTTTTCGACTTTTTGCAAATGAAATCCAGTCGGATCTTACTAGAAACCATTGTTTACTTCAGTATTTTTAAAGCAGTAATGAAACTATTATCTAAAAAAATCGATATACTATTTGGATATAGTGAACTTTCAGTTAAACCAGTTAAATCTGAACTGATAGGAATAATTATTCATACTCCTTGGCTGAAAGCATTATCTCATCTAAATAGCCTTAATAAGTGCGAACAAAATACTGATAAAGAGCGTTCTACTAGCAGAGATCGCTTTCGGGACAGAGAATACTCAATATACAGACAACGAAGGCAACGCTTATTAATGAAGGTTAAAATCTGTTAGAAGAAGTTTTTCAAAACTCTGCATATTCGTCAAAATAAGCAACGGAACCAAAAATTCCGGCTGCATCTATGCCGCCAAAACTAATCATAATGATATGGCTCAATGTAAGGCAAACGATGCAAAGCTAAATCTATAAGCAATTGAATTGTAGATCAAACCAAATCTGCAAGTATTTCTGTAATCTCTGCCTGATGATTTAGTCGGTTGTCGTCATAAATCATCAATGTATTCAAGTTAGCGTGGCGCGAGAGCTTCTGTACCCGCCGGACATCGCCGCCTGTTGCTTCCAGCGCCGCCGTAATCCCAGAGTGCCTAATCCGGTGGGGGCTGATATTCTTGCTAATACCAGCCTTAGCTCCTGCTGCTTGGACAATTTTATAGATAGCAGTTCCCGTGAGCCGATGCCCGTAACTAGCTCGGTCTAAGGCAATAAACAACGGCTGGTTGATATTTAATTCCTTTCTTGCCAGCAACCATGCTTGCAACGCTTTGACTGTGGAGACTGACAGCGAGACTGATTCCTTCTGGCTACCTCTACCCTTACCGATAATCCAGAGCTTTCTTCCTTCTAAATCCAAATCTTTCATGTCAGCTAGTGCCACTTCACCACGTCGGAGAGCGTTGTCCCAAAGCAGGCGCAACAAGGCATAATCTCTTTTGCCTTTAAGAGTATCGGTAGAGCTTGCAATTAACATCCCTTTAAAAGAAGCTGGAGCAATCCCGGTAGTATCGCGGTAGGGCTTCACCTTCTCGCTTTTGATATCTGCCAAACTCCACTCTAGTAACCCCAGCTTCCGAGCATGATTAACTAGCGCTTTGATTGCTGCCAACCTTCTATTAACGGTCGCTTCCTTTAGTCCCTTGTCTACCAGACTAGCTTTATACCTTAGTACAAGAGACTTCGCCTCAAATCGGGAAAGCAGCAAAAAGCTCCTAACGATCGCAGAACTCGGCTCAACCCCTGCTACATACCTAAAGAAATCTCGCAAATCTTTTTCATAGGCAAGGCGGGTATTGAGGCTGCGCTTATCGCATAGGAGTTCTTTGACTACATCTAGCTCCTTAATTTGGGGCTGAAAACCTGCTGGCAGCGCGCTAGTAGTAGCAAGCATTAACTCAGTCATAGATATGATGGTTACGATAATGGTGCTTTCCGTAACCTAAGTTTATCACTGTGTTACCCCGTTCTTGGAGTAGGCGATCGCACTTGAGTAGCGTTAAAAATTCTTAGCTCGAACCGAAGAAAGTATTTGCCAACCTAGACTATTGGGCTACAGATATAGAGCGCGATAGTTTCATCTGCTTCATTTGATATAATTAAAGTGTCAATTGAAATTAAGTAACTATGGTCAAAACTACCAGTCAAATTGACTCCTACCAAGCGAAGCCCGTGACCGGGCGCGCTTGCGCTATCGCCGCAGATAAGCAACACGTTGATTCATCTAGCGTTACGACAGGAAATAAAAAGTACGAATCTATTAAGGAGATAGTCAAACGTTTTGATTTAGACAAAACTGATGTAAAGCAACTATTCGGAATTTCCGAAAGCACTCAGTTTCGCTACGAGAAGCAAAATCCCGTCCTCAAGATCGCCGTTGCGGACAGATTGGAACGCTTTAACCGCATTATAAAGCAAGCGCTGGAGTTATTTGAAGATGAAGTTGAAACTAAGCGGTGGCTGTCTACTCCAAAAACCGCACTATCAGGAGAAACACCATTACAAGCACTAGCTACCGATGCTGGAGCAAAAAAAGTTGAAGCAATGCTGTATCGTGCTGAATACGGGATGTTTGGGTAGTGCAAGGAAGGGCGAATTTGCAAGCAAAAACACCTGGATAGCGCCTTTTCCGGAATAGGTGGACTTTACGCTCAAGCAAGATGGACTCCTCAAGGATTTAAGGTTGTCTACACGGCCCAAAGTCTAGCGCTTGCTAGTTTGGAAGTTTTTGTGCATACCGAAAGCTCGCGCATTCCTTTGGTTGCTATCCGTGCTTTTCTGCCGGAAGATATGGCGATGACGGTAGTAGACGTAAATAGCCTACCGGAGAATTGGCAAAGTATGGCAGCTTATCCCACTTTGCAAAATATCGGCAAGCAATGGTTGCAAAAGCAAGACTCGCCCGTACTTAAAGTTCCTTCTGCGATTATTCCCGTTGAATTTAATTATCTGCTTAATCCTCAGCATCCTGACTTGCAGTTAACTTTAGAGCCAGCACTGAGGTTCAATTTTGATAACCGAATGTGGAAGGTTAAGCAATGATTGGTATAGTTAACCAAATTCTCTGATGATGGTTGACCTAGGTAAGAGTCGGGAAGAAACTCAGACTCAATGATACTGGCGCTAACTGTATAGTAACCATCAACTTTTAATCCTCCTGATGCGGGAACTGCGACAAAGGTTTTAGCAATACCTTTGAGATGATTTTGTCTAGCATATTTTTTGAGATAATCATTCAGGGTAGGGTATCCGCAATCAAAAGAGTTTTTTTGATATTTTTTATCAATGGGGAGAAAATCCCATTTTGTCTCCCTATGGCTTTCCATACTTTTCTCGATATTTTTTGATAGCTCCTTTGAGTTTCCCCTTTAGTTCTGGGGGATTGTCCATAACCGACATAAACAAGTCCCGGTCATGATTAGACAAAACTAGCTTTTCATGGGAGTCTACTTCCTGTTTGGCGGCTGGTAACAGATGAAATAGGGTGTAGGCACTTAAAGAAACTCCTTTGAGAGCCGCCGCACGTTCCAATACTTCTTTTTGTTCTAGAGTGACTCGCAAATCAATTCTGTTGTTTTTGGCTTTAGATGTTTCTGACATAATCGGGCGAGAGGCGAATGTATGCTGCAATTTTTAGCATGACTCTTGATGGCGGACAATGTCCACACAAAAACGAGGAGTTGGTTTGTTTTTTGTAGCAGCAAGAAGTATCGTAATAGTCATCTAGGTAGTACCTTGACTAATAAGGAAAAAATGCTGTATAGCTGACCTAGATGTTACCTATACTTGACCTAGAAATGAGCAATACAGGGCGTAATAAGAAGCTGGCATCGTTTAATTGCGATGAAAATTTGTGGATAGAGTTTAAGCATCGCTGTCAGGATTCAGGGACAACAGCGACCGCTATACTTACTCAATTTATCCAACTTTACCTAGATGGTTCTTTAGATAATCTAGATGTAAACCCATTAGATAAACGCTTTGACGAGAAAGTTAAAGCAAGCGTAGATGAGTATCTAGCAACTCGCCAAGATTTCCTGCATAGTTTGGTCACGGCTTTATCCGAGAAGGTGGCGTTTTTAGAAGTGGCAGCGATGCAAGGGAGCGCACCTAGGGAGGCAATCGCCACTCAATCGTCCCGCAGCAATACTAAGGCAGCGAGCGCCAAAAAAGAGCCTGAGTTTTGGTTTATTCAGCAAAGAGCCAAACATTTAGGTTTGGAAATTAGCGCCAATCAAAGGATGAAAATTGAGATGTGGGCAAATGAATCCTACAAAGATAGGCACGGGCAAATCCCCCCGAAGCAGTTATACAGGGGAACTCAAGCTTCGGTTTATCCAGCAAAGGATGTAGATTTATTGGATGCAACTATTAAGGGCGTAGTTAGGGGAGGGTAAAATCGTTGTTGGCTTAAATAATGATTGACGCTAACCTTGCGTTGCAGACACAAAACTCATAGTTACCACATTCTGGGTATATTTAATCAGTTTGGTTATCATCCTCTAGCATCAGGACATAATCAGCCATCTGTTTAGCATAATGAAGAACTCTAGGTCTTTCTAAAAAATCTTTGTATTGCAACACTCCACAACGAGACTCATGAGCGATCGCAGCTAAGTGTAAGTAGTCATCATTTTCCTGATAATAACCTACGGCTATTTCAACAATTGAGGGATGTTGCCAAAATTTTTCAGGGTTTTCTATTCGAGATAAATTTTGAACAACACCCTTCATTGTTACTGACTTTCCACCAATACTTTGAAATACGCGATCGTTATCGGGATTCTTGAATATACCTGTTACAAATCCAGATATTTGAGTGCCATCTACCCCATACCAGTCTGCTGTTTCATTCCCAGAACGACATCGAATTACACGCAGTCCTGGCATAGAAACAAAAACGGGGTTTTCTCGTTCAGCAAACGACAAGCCATTATTCAACATTTGCGGATCTTGTAACCACGTCCAAACTTTACGGAGATTTTCAGCTTCACAATAAAGTATTGTTGGCTTGTCTTTTAATTCTTTTTTATTTAAAGTCTGTTCAATAAATGTGCGAATTTTAGCTCTACCAAAATCATCATCTGTAAAACTCTTTCCTTCATTATTTATGCGCGTGGAGGCTTCATCATAAGAAACCCACGATTCTAATCCTGGAAAAATAGCATTAATTTCAGCCGTTAAGGAAGACATCTTTACCATTAAAGGAATTAATTGTGGCTTACCGTTAGCACTGGTTTTAGAAGTACGATTAACCAGGTATACTGCTACTTCATTAATGGGAGTATCTTTTTCTACACCAGGTAATTGTAGATAAGATGGAGTCATACGAACTCCTAAAAACCGTAACAGATCGATAAAACTACTAATAGCTTTTTGGTGATACCCTTTATGATCGGGACTAATAAATTGGCTGCCCATTCCTATTTCTGCAAATCCCAGACGGGTTGCATTTTTGGGATCGCACCAAGGATGCCTACTCCAGAAATCTTTGCCGTAAAGTTCAAACCAAACTCCCACCTTACCTAATAATTCAGATTTAACAGGTAGTGCAGTCTCAGTAATTAGTTTAATACGGACTTTAGTAGCTTTTTCTCGTTGTGTTTTGTTAGGTTTGTAATTGGTAGGTAAATTTAGACGTTCTGCAAGGCTTCCAGTCTCTTGCTTGCGAATATGTACTGTTAATCCTTCTGGGAAGGAGTAGCTTTCTGCATTTGTATCCGGTAATCCCAAGCAATGCTGTATTGCTTTAAGGCGTTGTTCCAAATTGTCATCTTTAGAGTACCAAATCCAAATCGTTAGATGTTTCCCAATACATGAAATAATTGCATTCCGTAAATTTGCTTGTTTTAAAATAAGGGTTTCTTCAAAATGCTGTAGCCGTAACTGAAAAGCTTCTTCTACCTCATCTTTTTTTCGACGCAGAGGTTCATCAAAACTCTTTTCTGGCTTCTTCAAATCAAAAAAATGACTTAACTGCTTGATTTTTTGTGTTCTTCTCTGCTTGCTTATCGGATTAAGTTGACGTTGACAGTCTATCGGTTCTAAATACTTTTTTAAGACATCACCTACCTGGTTTAAAAGCTCATAAGTATTAATAGTGGGCAGCCCCTTAGCTACTAAATGATTAGGTTCCATACCATCTTTATAAGCAATACCTATATTAGTCTCATTGCTTAAAGCTGCTGATGGGTTAGCTAAAATTTCCTGGGGAGTTATTGACAAAGTACCTAATTTTTGTAGCAGGTGAGCGAGATTTTCATCCCAATTAGGTTGATGGTTTTTAGAAATCATCCGGCAAGAGATGAAGTATTTTGTGTAATCGTTAGGGTTTAAAGCTTGACCCCAATTTAATTGGGTACGAATGTAAGCATTACTACCGTGATTATTTGACAACTGAGAATCATTTATACTAATCCAGCGTCTTATACTAAGTTTAATATCAAGTCTTGGATAATTTAAACCTGGTTCTAATACTAAATTTAACTTTATAACTATCGAATAATAATAGGTTTTTTCATTACTTGTATAAATTAATGGTTCCCAAGAAACTAACTCGGCTCCTCTTTCAGCAGTTCCTCTGTGGAACTGAATTGTTTTCCCATCTACGTCAAATTTTAAGTCCGGTTTGCTTAGTTGAACTGCAAGAATGTAAGGTAACAGAATATAATCATTTCCAGTTAAACTTGCGGTTCCATTGGCATGAGTTTTAAAGTCATTTGTATAAGATACTTCTTTTTTCTCCCAACTCAATTTTTCAGGAGCTAAATATTTCATTGCTGATTCTCTCTCGTTTAGACTAATGCCAACTTTTCCTCTTTTAGTAGACTCGCTAGGAAATTCTGTGTCTATCC
>CAJQOK010000481.1 GCA_905479905.1 uncultured Aliterella sp. | reverse complement strand
TTGTTTTACTATTTTCGGGCTGCAATCAAGCGCAAAATACAACAAGCACACCTACAGCTAAACTTACAAATACCTCCTCATCAAATCCTATTCCCATTGGAGTCGCCGTAGCGCAAACTAGCAATGTAGCGTTGCTTGGTCAAGAACAAGTAGCTGGGGTAAAAATTGCCGAAAAATACTTTAATGATCAAGGTGGTATCAATGGTACACCAATTAAAATAATATTTCAAGATACGGCAGGAGATGAGGCTGGAACAATCAATGCTTTTCAAACTTTAATGACTAAAAATAAAGTTGTTGGTATAGTTGGCCCTACTTTATCACAGCAAGCTTTTAGTGCTAACCCTATAGCCGAAAGAGCAAAAGTTCCAGTTTTAGGCCCTTCTAATACTGCAAAAGGAATTCCTCAAATTGGTGAATATATTTCGCGGGTTTCTGCTCCGGTTTCTATTGTAGCTCCTAACTCGGTTGCGGCTGCTTTAAAAATTAATCCTCAAATTAAAAAAGTTGCCGTACTATACGCACAAAATGATGCATTTAGCAAGTCAGAAACAGAGATTTTTCAGCAAACGGTAAAAGAAAGAAAGTTAGATTTAGTCACTGTCCAAAAGTTTCAAACCACCGATACAGATTTTCAAAGTCAAGCTACAAATACTATTAAGTTAAAACCTGATTTAGTAGTTATTTCTGGTTTAGCCTCCGATGGCGGAAACTTAGTTAAGCAATTAAGAGAACTTGGCTATAAAGGCTTAATTATTGGCGGTAATGGTTTAAATACTTCTAATTTATTTGCTGTTTGTAAGGCTCTTTGTGACGGGGTATTAATTGCTCAAGCTTACAGTCCCGAACAGTCGGGAGATATTAATAAAGCATTCCGCAACGCTTACCTAGACCAATATAAGAAAGAGCCACCACAATTTAGCGCTCAAGCTTTTACGGCGGTGCAAGTGTATGTAGATGCTTTAAATGCTATGGATAAAAAAACAAAAATTAGTGGCTTGCCAATTAGCCAACTGCGAACAGATTTAAACAAGCAATTATTAGCAGGTAAGTATCAATCGCCTTTGGGAGAAATAGCTTTTACCCCAGAAGGTGAGATTATCCAAAAAGAGTTTTATGTAGCTCAAGTCGCTATGAGTTCTGACGGAAATAGCGGAAAGTTTGCTTTTATAAAATAGTCAGATTATGGATATAACCGGATTTTTGCAATCATTTTTAAATGGTTTGTCGATAGGTAGTGCTTATGCTATTTTTGCTTTGGGTTATACTTTAATATTTTCTATTTTAGGAATTATTAATTTTGCTCACGGGGCAGTATTTACCTTGGGTGCTTACTTTACTTATGCTTTGATGGGTAATGCTTTCGGCTTTAGTGGGTTGCTGGCAAATGCGGTTTTACCGATTCAATTACCTTTTATATTCGCATTAATTGTTGGTAGTATACTCGCCGGATTTGTCGGAGTTGCTATCGAATACTTGGCTTTTCGCCCGTTGAGAAAAAAAGGTTCTGAGCCTTTATTAACAGTGGTTTCGAGTTTAGGAGTGGCGGTAGTAATTGTCAACTTAATTCAGTATTTAGTCGGAGCAGAAAGCTACACTTTTCCCGCTAATACTTACGGCAACTTACCGCCAGCAATTAATTTTGGAAGCAATACAAACCCGATTCCAATTCGTACTGTTCAAGTAGTAATTTTTGGGGTGTCTGTTGTAGTTTTACTTTTGCTTACCTACTTTATCAACTATACAAAACACGGAAAAGCAATGAGTGCGATCGCAGAAGACGCAACTACCGCAAGTTTACTAGGGATTAACAGCGACTTTTTTATCGTAGTTACTTTTTTTATAAGCAGCTTTTTAGCGGGATTAGCAGGGACGTTAGTGGCTTCTAGTGTCAGTATTTCTGGCCCCTTTTTCGGTATTAATTTCGGCTTAAAAGGTTTGGCTGTAATTGTATTAGGTGGACTCGGTAGTATTCCCGGCGCGGTATTAGGGGGATTATTAATCGGATTAATTGAAGCTTTTGTACCCGCCGACTACTCAGCCTATAAAGATGCGGTTGCCTTTGCAATATTATTTATTATGCTTGTAGTTCGCCCCCAAGGATTGCTAGGACGGCGTTTAATCCAAAAAGTTTAAAAAATGCACATCCCAGCCTAGTAATATATGACGCTAATTTTAACTAACGATGATGGGATAGATGCGCCAGGGATTCGGGCGCTACTTAAAGCTGTAGAGGGGCAAAAAGTCATTGTAGCGGCTCCTGTAGACCATTTATCAGGCTGTGGACACCAAGTTACGACAACTAAAGCTATAAATGTACACCGTCGCTCTGTTACAGAATACGCGATCGCCGGGACTCCTGCCGATTGTACGCGCATTGCTTTATCTCACCTATGTCCAGAGGCAAAGTTTGTACTTTCGGGCATCAACGCTGGGGGAAACATGGGAGCGGATGTTTATATCTCTGGTACAGTCGCCGCCGTGCGCGAAGCCGCTTTTCATGGGGTTAATGGCATTGCTATATCTCACTACCTCAAAGGTAAAAAAAATGTAGATTGGGATACCGCCGCCAGATGGACAAAGCAAGTTTTAGCTGACTTAATGAATCGATCCCTAGAAGTTGGGACTTACTGGAATATAAATTTACCGCACTTAGAACCGGGAGATCCAGACCCAGAAGTGGTATTTTGTCAACCCTCTACCCAACCATTGCCCGTAAATTACCGCGTAGAAGGGGACGATTATTATTATGTAGGAAAATATGCCCAGCGCGATCGCACTTCCGGGACAGATGTAGATGTTTGCTTTGCTGGAAAAATTGCTGTAACTAAACTACGGTTGTAAGTTAGGCGATCGCGCATTGTGTTAGAGCAAGTAGACTTGAAAAAGTCTTTATATAGAATTCATGAGCGATTCCAAGAAGTTTATAGAGCCATTGCGCGCCGCACCACCGTTAAAAATGGTAGAAACAGCTTTTTTAGCCTCTGCTGCCAGCTTAATTTATTTTATTAATTACTATTTTCCTTTGGGGCCATTATTGCAAATATTTTTCCCTGTACCTATTGCCTTACTTTATCTGCGTTGGGGTCGTCGAGCGGCTTGGATGGGGGCGTTGGTTTCGTTTTTGCTGCTTTCGGTACTCATGGGCCCTACTCGTAGTATTGTTTTTCTTGTCCCTTACGGCTTGATGGGCGTACTGCTAGGTGTAACTTGGAAACGCCGCTCTCCCTGGATGGTTTCTATTGGTTTAGCAACTTTATTAGGAGTTTTTGGGGTATTTTTCCGCCTGTGGTTATTGCTAGTTTTATCGGGAGAAGATGTTTGGGTACTTTCTATTACCCAAATCACAAACTTACTCGAATGGCTGTTTCTTAAAGCAGGGTTACTAACGCAACCGAGCAGAGTTTTGGTAGAAGCAAGTGCTATTGCAAGCGTATTTCTCACCAATATTATTTACTTATTCGCCGTACATTTAGCTGCGTGGTTTTTGCTTGATCGTTTGGGTAATCCTATTCCTCGCCCTCCACGCTGGGTACAAGTCTTGATGGATTATGAAGAATAACGCCATTAAGAAAGACGCATATTTTTCTTGCTTATGATTCGTGTTTATACTCAATTAGAACAAGGAATGCAGTGGTTGCAGCGCTATCGAGGAACTAAACCTGTATTTGCGTGTGTTTTGGGCTTTACAGAAACGGGTTTAATTCCGGGAATTTCGGCGGCGGGTGCAACTTCTCGCGATCGCCAGTATACTTGCCTTGCAGACGCAGAATTTTTGTACAACGGGGTAACGTCGCATCCTCAGTACCCTTTACCTCCTCTCCATGCTGGCGCTTCCCCAGTGCTAATTTCTCGCGCGGTGGTAGAAGCTTTATCTATTCC
>CAJQOK010000480.1 GCA_905479905.1 uncultured Aliterella sp. | reverse complement strand
GATAACGCGTTAAGCCCGCACCAAGCTATTTTTATAGCTGAGAATATTAGGTGGGGAGGACTACCAATTGTCAGGAAATTATTTCCCAAACAGCGATCAGGCAAAGGTAGTTTTGTTTTGGCATCTATGCTGGGTAATACTGGTTTTATCGGACTTGCGATCGCACCAGCTTTTGTCGATGAGGCTTATTTAGGTTGGGTGGTACTTTACGGCGTTACTCACAACTTACTAGGAAGTTACGGCTTAGGAGTAGTCCTTGCCAGCTATTTTGGCAGACAAGCGCAGAAAAATCAGTGGTGGATGCAGTTGCGTGATGTGATGTGCGTTCCTTCACTCTGGGCTTTTGCAATTGGCTACTTTAGCCGTCATCTGGAGTTTTCTACTCTAATAGAATGGGGACTGCAAACTTCCTTATTATTTGTAATTCCTGGAGCATTTCTGTTGATAGGAATGCAATTAAGCCAACTCCAGGGAATTAAAAGTTTCCACGCTGCGATAATTCCTGCTGTTTTAAAAATATTAGTGCTACCAGGACTAGCAGGAATAGTTTTGACTTATTTTGGCGTAACTGGAGATGCGCGCTTTGCTTTAGTTTTGATGTCAGGAATGCCTACGGCTTTCGCCAACTTAATTCTGGCTGAAGAGTACAACTTAGATCGGCAACTGGCAGCCAGTAGTATTGTCCTGTCTACAGTTGCATTACCATTAATGATTCCTTTGTGGCTCGTCTTATTTAAATAAAAGAGTTTTACGGTTGAAACGGTACAAAATCGAAACCTGTGCCAGAAGTCTTACCTGGTCGAATTTTAACTAAAGTACCTGGTGCGTTGCGATCGCCTGTGGGCAGAAACTTGACTGTACCTGTCGCCCCATTGATAGAGAAGCCTGAATTAGACAATGCCTTTTGCAGTTGTTCGCGGCTATTACCAGATCTTAATCCAGCGATCGCAGCAGTAGTCGCATCATAAGCCGTTGCCGTCCGCCAACTCCCTGCTCCCCCCCAAAACTTTTTTGCCTTGAGTGCAAAGGGATTTCCTGGAATTGCTGTCGGATGCCATGCTACCGCAAGTACCATACCATTGAGATCGACTTGTCCTTGCTTTAAAGTTTCGTAGGTATACATCGTATGACTACCTAATAAGGGTAGCCGTCCTTTATTAGCTCGCGCTACATCTACAGCTTGATTGAGCTTATCTACGGAGGGGGCTAACAACAAGCTATCTGCTCCATCACTAATCGCTTGCGATGAAACTTCTTGAGCCTCGAAGTTTGGATCGGAAAAATTACAATTTGTATTAGTTACTTTACCGCCCTTTTCAAATACCGCCGCAATAAACTCTTCTTTGAAAGACTTACTAGCTTCAGCTAGTGCATCGGCACAAATCGCAATATTAGCTTTGCGAGCCTCAATAACTGCATAAGTTGCCAGCGTGCTAGCTAGAAATCTAGTATTCGGGGTAGTACGAAATATATAATTACCAATACCAGACAAGTTTCTGGCTACGCTAGTGGGAGAAATCATCACTAAGCCGCCCTGTTGATAGATGGGAGCAGCAGCAATTGAGGCATCGCTAGAATTGTGTCCAATGACAGCCAAAATACTTGCATCTTTAACTAACTCTGTAGCAATTTGGGTGGCGATCGCCGGATCGTTATCATCGTTAGCGATCTCTACCTGCAATAAATTCCCCCCAATGCCACCAGCATTATTTACCTCGTATTGGGCTTGAGCTACGCCTCTTAGTATTTCTCTAGATACATTCAAATTGCCGCCAATTGGCACGACTACCGCAATTTTTACAACATTACCTATTTGGGCTGCTTTAGCATTGCTTAAATAAATCCATCCTTCTGGATCGTTACGATTCATCTGTAAAGATGAGTTAAACTTATCGATTGCAGTGGCAACATCTTGTTTGGCAAAAGCTTGGACTCCAGCTTGCTTATCTGGACTATTATCGGCTGTAATTAAAACTTTATTAGCTAGACTAATCCGCCTCTGAATAGATTTATTACGACTATTAAAATTAAACAAGCTAGCAAGTGGTGATTGACCTTGATTTGATTGATTTGCGCTCTCATTACGGTTATTTAACCAAAAAATTAAAGGACCGATACCGAGCAAACAAAAGACAAGGAAATAAATAGCAATAAATTTATTTATCTTTTTGCGTGGTGTTGGTTGGCTGTTATCCAACGTACTACTATCAGGGCTAGAGGTAGTTTGATTATTCTTGTTTGAGAGCTTGGTCAATTTCGCTTACCTTGTATTGACAACCTTACACCTTACCGCTATCTTCTCTAGGATTCAAAGCGTATTTTTACGCATAACTAGATCCGTATACAAATTTTCTTCTTAAAGGGCTTAAGCAAATTTACGTAGATTTAGCGGAGGAGCAAAAATAATTTTTACTCAGCTTCTTGAGAAACAAATTCCCAACTTACTTTACTAACTTTTGCTGTCAGCTTAAGTTTACTAACAAGTTCTTCTAAAAGTAAATCGTTGCGCCCTTCTGTCAAAATATTTGCCTTAATCTCTACCAAAGTGGGATTATTTATGTCTTTACTATCGATATTTTTGCTATAAAAAGCATCAAGAATCAAAACACCATCATGTACTGCTTGAGATAGCAAAGCCCGAACGTCAGCTTCATCCTCTCGTTCGCAAACGATGCGGCAGCGATAGCGAGTTTCTGTTTTTGTTTGAGCGAGCGTTTCTCCATTTAGTTGTTGCACAAACTGAACTAGCGGTGTCAGTAGTAAATTTGCCGCGATTACGGCTAAAGCACCCACGTAAGCTTGAAATAAAAATCCCGCACCAATTAAGCTACCTACTGCCGCCGCACACCATAAAGTTGCAGCAGTATTTAAGCCGCGAACGCTAGAGCCTTCTCGTAGAATTACACCTCCCCCTAGAAAACCAACTCCAGAAACCACTTGGGCAGCTACCCTTGTGGGACTAGCATCGCCTACAACCATGCCCGACAACATCACAAACATGGACGAGCCAATAGATACCAAAACATTCGTTTTAAGAACTGACTTAGTTTGTCGCCATTGTCTTTCAATGCCAATTGCTGCACCCAAGATGAATGCAAGTATCAAGCGGATCGTAAAATCTATCCATGTCATTAGTTTCAAGTCCAAAGGCTAAGAGTATTATGGCAGTGGCACAAAGTCATAACCAGCACCAGAACGCTGTCCAGAAATAATTTGCACCAGTTGCACTGAAGCATTGCGATCGCCTGATGGTAAAAATCGTACATTTCCTGCCGCCCCAGGAGGACTAAATTTTGGTGACAGTAAAGCTTGTTGGACTCCCACGCGAGTAGGATTAAGGGCGATCGCCGCAATCAAAGCTACGGTTGCATCATAAGCTAAAGCCGTGCGCCAACTGACATCGCCTACCCACAATTGCCGAGACTTTTGGACAAATTGGGAGCTTGAGTTAGCGCCAATATGCCAAGGAACAGCAACTACCATACCTGATGCGGCCCCGCCGCCCACTTCTAAAGTTTTGGGGGTATAAACATCATCTCCTGCCAAAATCTTAAGGCGCTTGTTATTGACTTGAACAACTTGCAGTGCCTGATCGAGTTCCCCTGTATTGGTAGCTAACATCAATACTTGCACGCCGCGATCGCTTGCCTCTTTGACACTTCTAGCCGCACTAAATCCTGGATCTGACAAGTCATATTCGCCTTCGACTTGTCCGCCACTTAAAGAAACCGCCGTCACAAATTCAGATTTTAAAGATTGACTGTAGCCGCTTTGGGAGGTGAAGAACACTGCTGCTTTAGTTTTCTGCAACTTGGTTGTCATGTAGTTGGCTAGCGCTCTAGCCGCCACGTAATCGCTGGGAACGGTGCGAAAAACATAACGGCTAAAGCCGGAAAGTTTGACAGAAGTGCTGATGGGAGAAATAGCAACAAGTTGACCAGAATTATAAACACTGCCAGCAGCTAAAGTAACATCGCTAGCATAAGGGCCGATTACTCCCAAAACCTTTGGGTTTTTGACTAGCTCGGCAGCAACTTGTTGGGCAACTTGGGGATTATTATCATCATTGGCGATCGCAATAGTTAGCTTAACGCCCTTAATCCCGCCCGCGCTGTTGACTTGCTCTTGAGCTTGAGCAATACCCCGTAACATTTCCAAAGCCCCATTAGGATCGCTACCAATCGGTACAGAGGCGGCAATTGTGTAACTTGTAGCTGCACCAATTCGGGCATTATTCAAATAAATTAAAGCTTCTGGGTCGTTTTTCTGGTTTTGTAGAGATGTTTGCAAACTAACAATTGCTTTACTATAATCTCCTTGAGAAATTGCCTCAATACCCTCCTCTTTGGCTGGGCTTGTTTCTGGTAGCAAGCTGATCTCGCCCAAACTAATCCGGTCTGGTATTGATTGATTAGTTAAACCCGTTGCCCCATTTTGGTTTTGAGTAGTATTTCTGCTCCCAGAAAGTTGACTAAACCACCAAATTCCAGCGCCTACCAACCCTAATGTTAAGAATAGGGCTAAAACTAAAACAGCAGTTTCATTTTTGGGCTGAGACATAGGTGATTGGTAGTGCTACTCGATTACAATATCAGGGAAAGTAATTTATAAATTAAACGAAATATTGCTGTTAAAGCGATCGCAATTAATGCCGCAACTATCGTTAGTAGTAATACAGCTTGCCAAGTTTCAACTCCTTGCCAGCCAATAACAGCTTTGTGCAAACTTGGCAGAAACAGTACAAGAGCCAAAGTCATTGCAGCAATAATTAATAAATCCTTGCCCTCAATCCAGCGTCGCCACTGCACAAAACTTAGCCCAGCCAACAATACTAACCACGCCCCGGTAGTAATTAAAGTTGTACCTAAAAAACTCAATAGAGCGATCGCAATTAACCCCCCTTCAAAGCCAGTAAAAGCACCGCTAGTTAATAATTCCCAGGTAGAAAAAGTGGGGCGCGACTTCTGCCTAATAGGGGCAGGAGTGGGGGGAGTCGTTGCAATGGGTGCGGGGGTCGTAATAGGTATTAATGGTTGGCTAGGGTTCGCTACAGGGTTAGGTTGTGGGGTAACTATTGCCAAGGCTTCTATTACTGCTTGAGCCGATGAAAAGCGTTG
>CAJQOK010000479.1 GCA_905479905.1 uncultured Aliterella sp. | reverse complement strand
TAATTTGTCAGCATGGCAACCAGGGATGAAAGAAATTATTTTGCTTGATTTTGAAACCAGCGAACCTGTAGCCATTAGTTTAGAACCCGAAAAAAACGCCGTCCAAAATGCCCAAAAGCTCTATAAACAAGTTGGAAAGCTTAAACGCGCTCGTGGTGCGGTGGAGCCATTGCTAAACGCCGTACAGGCAGAGATTGACTATCTAGAACAGGTAGAAGCGGCAATTTATCAAATAGATAAGTATCAATCGACGGCAGATTTGGAAGCTCTTTACGAAATCCGCGACGAACTAATCGGGCAAAAACTTTTAGAAGGGACGCAATATATTCGTCCTACTTCTAGCGCTGACTCCATGCCAAATTTTCATAGGTTTTTAGCGCCTAGTGGCATTGAAATATTAATTGGACGCAACAATCGCCAAAACGATCGCCTAACTTTTCGATTAGCCAATGATTACGATTTGTGGTTCCACGCTCAAGAAATTCCTGGCGCTCACGTACTATTGCGCCTAGAACCCGGCAAAGTAGCCGAGGAGCGCGATTTACAATTTACTGCTGATTTGGCTGCTTACTACAGCCGTTCGCGTCAAAGTACCAGCGTTCCAGTCGTTTATACTCAACCCAAGCACGTCTATAAACCAAAGGGAGCTAAACCTGGTATTGCTATTTATAAGCAAGAGCGCCTTTTGTGGGGCAATCCTAGCCAAGGGGCAGCATATATTAATCAGGACAGCAGCAACTTAGTATAGTTTTGAGGCAATTTTCTGTTTTGCATCTCTCTAGTGGGGTAGTTATGTCAAGGTTTCATCAATTTTTATGAAAAAGTCTGTAGTTCCTGTTACAATAAAAAAAGAGATTTCTACTACCTGAAGCTTTGGGATAGCGCAGTTGGGTTTCCTAGAATCAAACGACAATGTAAGAATAAAATCATAGACTAGCTGTGGTAGGCTGGTCTTTTTTAATAATCTAACTGGTTTCGGTGGGGAGCAGCGCTACAGCGTTTAGAAGTATGGATCGCAGGAACTTTTTAATCCAAGCAGGAACGATTACGTTGTTGCAGTTGTTAGCAGGCTGTAACGAGCGAGAAAAACAGAGGCTGCAAGTGCAGTTGTTAAAAGGTTCTATCCCTGCTCAGTTATTGGAGCAATTTAAGGCAAGTTTAAAGCAACCTGCGAATCTAGAGTTTACCCCGGTCGAACAATTAGTAACAGCTTTCGACTTATTAAAGTCTTGGGAGCAATCAAAAGCCGACAAAAACACTAGCCCTTGGCAACTACCCAAAATTCCCTTAATCAATCCCGCAACGCCAGAAGTTGCAGATTTATTAACTTTGGGGGATTTTTGGTTAGCTGATGCGATCGCCCAAAAGTTAATTAAGCCCTTAGAAATTGCCAGCTTACCCCAATGGCAAAAGCTACCCCAACGTTATCAAGAACTTGTAAAACGTAACGCCCAAGGCTTTCGTGATTCCAATGGGCAAATTTGGGCAGCGCCCTATCGTTGGGGTAATACCGTAATTGCCTACAACCGCAAGAAGTTTGAGTCTTTGGGGGGGCCACCGACAGATTGGAGCGATCTGTGGCGCAAAGAATTGCAAGGTCAGATTTCTTTACCCAATCAGCCGCGAGAAGTAATTGGTTTAACTTTAAAAAAACTTGGCTACTCTTACAACACCAGAGACTTACAGCAAGTTTCACAATTGCCACAGCAATTAAAAGCCTTACATCAGCAGGTTAAGTTTTATAGTAGCGATCGCTATATGGAGCCGCTAATTTTGGGCGATACTTGGTTAGCAGTAGGATGGTCTACCGATGTTATTCCCGTTTTGCAACGCTATAAAGAACTTAGCGCCATCGTTCCCCGCTCTGGTAGTGCAATTTGGGCTGATGTTTGGGTTAGTCCCACAAAAAGCAGTTCCAATCAGCTTTTAGCGCAGCAATGGATTGATTTTTGTTGGCTAGAGCAAAGTCAAAGACAAATTTCTATATTGAGTAAAGCTGCTTCACCAATGGGGATAGAAATAAACCCGACAGACATTCAAGAAACATTAAGAAGCCTATTGCTAGTTGAAGCCGAAACCTTAGCCAAGAGTGAGTTTTTATTGCCGTTACCCCAAGAAACTATGTCACAAATTGAATTGCTGTGGCAAGCAATGAAGCCTTAAGGTATTGTTTTAGAGCCGCGAACGCTGGCTTTACCCAACGATTCTAGATTAGCTATGCCACACAAACGAGGCTGAACTTTGAAGTTGCAAGTATAGGTAGCTAAAAGCTCTTGTTGATAATTAAATACCCTAACGTTGTAGCCGTAATCGCGAGCAACATTGCCAAAATTATTGACAAACTCATACCGCTCTACATAATCTAACAGACTCCAAATCTGCCGATTGACAATTAAGTCTATACGTGCTGTGCGACTACCTTTAGTTGGGTACGCTAACCAATTATCTAGCAATTTGCCGCCAAACTGCTCTTTCGCCCACCAGATGCTAGGAATAGTTAGTTGTTTTTGAGAAATATTGCTTGCCGTAATTACACCATTTTTGACGGCGGCATTAGGAGCAAGCAAACTTAGCTCCAATCCTTCCTTAGCTGGAGATGGTACAGTAGCAGCCTTTGCTACGGCAAAGGGTAAGGAAGAAAGGATATAAACCGCACCGAAACTAATAGCTAGGAATGATAGCGATTTTGCTTTCACCAAAACAAAAAGCCGTGTAATTTAATAATGGGGTAATGTTTCTATACTAACTTAGTAGCCTCGCAGTGCAACAAGTTAAAAGATTCTAGGCTCTTTGGCGGTTCACTTTGAGCGCCTTGCTGGTTTGTCGCCAGAGAATGGTAAATATTGCCCCCGAAACTAAAGCACCCAAAACTGACTTGACGGTATTTTTGAGCAGCAGTCGTTCAGCATTGGTGCGACTGGTTGCTGCTTGGGCTTTTAATTGATTTTGCCCCTCAGTAATTCTTGCTAATAATTGAGTTTTTAACTGAGCGACGTTTTGAGTCGGTACAGCACCCGCTTGGGGATTAAGGCGTGTTAATACACTTTGAATTTGGGCGGGAGTAGTAGCGGTATTGAGTACCCCTTGCAACTGTTGCAACTGATTTGCTTGTTGCGTAACTCTAGTATTGAGTTCTTGAGCGCTTTGGTTGTTGAGTCTCAAGCTTGCACTAATTCCTAACGGTACTAATAAGAAAAATAACACCCCTACTAATAAACACAGCCAAGATAAAACTCTAAAGATTTTTAGGCTTTTTTCACCAGAAAATACTAACACTGCACCCAATAAAGGGACAGGTACTCGATCAACCAGACGTGTGACCATTTGAAATTCCCAACCGGGATTTGTAAATAGCGCTGGTACAAAGGTATCAATTACGTCAAATAACGATAAAGCTAATAACGCGTAACCGACGACGCGAAAAAGAGGAGCGAACCACCATTCATTACTGTTTGCTTTTGTCACGCAACCAAAACCTTGTTTTACTAAATTAATCTTGAATACAAATTATTCTTGGGGGTAGCGGACAATCCACCACTGATACCAAGAAATCCACGCTTTTTCTAGAATTAAGTAAGCCGTCTGTGGCGAAGACTTATTTAAGGGTATGGAAAAATGGTTCCATAAGCAACGAGTATCTCGCAAACCGCGCTGACCTAGTAACCAGGGAATTGTGCGATCGCTTACCAAATCGTAGCGATCGCGATTATCACTAAACTCCTGTCTAGTGATGGTACTACCGCCGCGCGAGTTCATGCAGGTAGTTAGATAAGCACGGTTTTGGGCAACGTACATAGCATAGGTTCCGATTCCTGGTTTCTGACCTGCCACAAAAAATTGTTCGTTAGATCCATACTCTACAGGACTATAGTTTGATAAAAACTGTTGATAGGCGCCATGACTTTCCAGTTCATAAACCATTTCAATATCTAAGAGTAGGTTATTTTGGCTATAGCGATAATGTTTCCCTTTGGCAAAAGGTTTTCCTACAATTTGACCGTATTCTTCAGTTTTGCTAATAAGTGGTTCGCTCTTCTGGAGTTGCCATCCCTCTAAAGGTACATTCTGAGGAAAGGTAATGGGTGTAAGCTGGCGTTTGCCAATGTTTGGGTCTAAAATTATTTTGCCCAAAACTATAGTAGTACCAGCAAAAATAAACATCAGTAACGGTATGCGTAACTGCTTAGGCATCATGAATTGGGCAACTCCAGGCGATCTTGATGATCGCTGTCATCATCTTGTTTGGTAATCAAGTAGCAAAAACTACCAAAAAGTATAGTACAACCTAAAAAGAATATCTCCGAACCTGTACCTGTGTGCCAGTAGTCGAAGGCTTCAGGACTTGATTTTGCCACTAAATAAGCCATTAAAGCTACTCTAATGGCGTTGACAAAAAAGGCGATCGCAATGGCAACAATTGGGACAATAATTCGTTTAGCATTGCTAGTAGGAAACATGATTATAAACAAGATTGCTAGTTTTACTAACTGTGATATAGTTTCCATACCCGAACAGCCTGGATATACTTCCACTGCTCCTGTAGGCATGATAATATTTACTCCTTGGCGTACCACTGGCAAGCCTAAGTAAGATAAAAATGCAAAAGAAAATTTGGCTGTAAAAATTGATATATCTAAGCGTTGAGAAAGATACCCTACTGGTAAATTAAAAGCAAAAATAATTAGTAGTTCTAGCCAATACTGACGCAACCCTTTAATTCCAGAGGCTAAGAGTGCTAGACCAAGAAATACTATAAATGGGGTAAGTTCTACAAAAGAATCTACTGCTACAACATAATTACTTCGCATTAGGGTAAAAGCAATTAGTAAAATGCCTAGCAAGCTGGAAAAAATATCGCTTTCAAATTTTAAAGTCTGACGTTTTTCTGCTAGTAAAGAAAATACTGCCCCCAAACCCAGCAAGCTAATAGTTACTTGACTTAAGTTGCCATCAAGCCTCATGTACAAGCTGACATACACGGCGGTCAAGCTGCCAGCAATTGCCAACAACCAAAACTGTGTATTTTCTAAAGGTTTTATTTCTGCAAGGGAATTGATTTTCATAGTTTTAATTTAGATAAACTAATTTGTTAGTTGTCTAGAATCTACATTACTTTTTATACTTAGTTCCATAGGCGACGACGAGGAGAACCATTGAGCTTTTGGTGAGCATCGGCTAATAAAGCCGGAATATCTAATTGTTCGGGACACCGAGGCAGGCAGTCACCGCAAGCTGTGCATCGGTTGCCTTTGTTTCCAGGAAACCAATGACCAGCATTTTCTAGCATTGTGTATCGGTAATTACCATAGTCGCTCATATCATAGGCAACTGCAAGATTACGTAGGCGTAAAATTTCGGAAATATTGACATTTTCTGGGCAAGGCAAACAGGCGTAGCATTGGCTACACTTTTGCGGTTCTATAGTATTTAATTGCACTTCAAGGCGATCGCAAGCGGCAATTTCGGTAGCATTTAAAGGCGTATCGAAATCGCTATATTTTAAGGGTTCTATTAATTCCTCAGCATTTGCTGCCCCCACACTAAGAGTAGTAATTTGAGGATCGCTAAGTAAAAAACGATAGTTTAATGCCAAAGGTGTCAAGGGATAACACAAATCGATTAATTTTTGGGGTGGGGTGTAAAGCTTACCGCCTTTATCGGCTGGGGAAATAATGAATACGCCTAAATCCTTTGCTTTTGCTAACTCTAGGGCGGCGGCATTGCGTTGAAAAAAGTAATA
>CAJQOK010000478.1 GCA_905479905.1 uncultured Aliterella sp. | reverse complement strand
TTCAATCCCTGATAGGGATTTGTAGTAATTGAAATCGAATATTTCCATCACTGGCGCAAGTGGAAAATCAACTTTCAATCCCTGATAGGGATTTGTAGTAATTGAAATCAGTCCCACCACTAACAGGAAATCTATAAGGATTACTTTCAATCCCTGATAGGGATTTGTAGTAATTGAAATCCCAAATTCTACCAACTGGCGAATTGCTTCCCGGTCTTTCAATCCCTGATAGGGATTTGTAGTAATT
This sequence comes from uncultured Aliterella sp., assembly GCA_905479905.1. Taxonomy (GTDB): domain Bacteria; phylum Cyanobacteriota; class Cyanobacteriia; order Cyanobacteriales; family Chroococcidiopsidaceae; genus Aliterella. Next base: position 3,767 of record CAJQOK010000478.1, on the reverse strand, counting down.
GAAATGATGATTTCTCTTGCCCGTCTATTGAATTTTTTATACTTTCAATCCCTGATAGGGATTTGTAGTAATTGAAATTTGCTGGGAATTATGCAGGATTTCGCCATAAGCCCTTTCAATCCCTGATAGGGATTTGTAGTAATTGAAATAAGAATTTGAGGATACTTACATCTCGCTAGGATTTCTTTCAATCCCTGATAGGGATTTGTAGTAATTGAAATGGCGGGAACCCGAAAAGTCCACTGTATTTAGTTTTCAAGGTACAGTTGCGCGACACTAGACAATTATATCATTCGAGATTGGAGAAGTTGTTAATATTCATAAGCGAGATCGCTTAAAAATGTTGCTATGAGAGGTTATGAGATAGTGCGCGATTGTATGTCCGCATTTTTAGCTATCAAACTCTCACTGACAAAGACCTTTAGCTATTTCAAGCCCCCCTTCGATTGGAACAACTACCCCTTCGCGCTGGAAGCAAAAAATACAGTTTCGTCGCGGGGTTGTTCTCCGCCAATGCGCTCTACTTTACCAAGACAGGTGGCACACAGAAAATAAAAGCGGATACTATCGGAATCTGGCTTAATTAACTTGCTTAAACGAGATCGCAATTTAGCATATTGTGTATCTGTCAAGCTAGGACACTCAAACACGCTCAACTGCACCCATTGACCGTAAGATTTTAAAATATTGAATATTTTAGTCCGTCGCTTATTGTCAGTTATGTCATAAGTAATCAAAACATTCATCGCTTTTTAAAGTCAAATATATAAAAGTTTTCACCAGATAAAAACTCAATGTTAGGCTTACTTCAAAATTAAAGGTGGATATTTTTCAATCTCTCCCATTAAATACTTAGCTAATAATCTTGCTTGAATCTCAAAGGCTTCTCGGTAGGTGCATTGTTTTTGCAAAACAGGATGCTTAAACTTTGACTGCTTTTTAAGTTCGTAAAGACGCAAAAATGTCCGTAATCCTTCTTTAGTCAAAGACACAGCATTACTAAGGGGTTCGGTTGTAAAATCACTAGGAACAAGAGATCGCTTATTCAAAGCTGCCAAAACAACCGCATCGACTACCAAAGGGCGAAACTCCTCCATCAAATCTAAAGCTAGGGAAGGACGACCATAACGCTCAACGTGCAAATAGCCTAAGTAAGGATCGAAGCCCACAATATTCAGCGCACCTTGAACATCATGGCGCAGCAAAGAGTAGCCTAAACTCAATAAAGCATTAACGGGGTCAGTAGGCGGACGACGATTTCTATTCTTAAATTCAAATTCCGAACCTTTAATTAACTGGTTAAAACAGCCAAAATAAGCCGCACTCCCTGCACCCTCTAAGCCTCGCAGTGAATCAATAGCATTTGTTTTATCAATAGGTGCGATCGCACTTTCTAGGCGAGTTATATGAGCTTGCAAGTCGATTTCGCTACATTCTCTCTGTCTGCGTAACAGCGTATGACGATAGTTTTTGAGCTTACCTCGGACAAAACCTCGTACTCCATGCACGGCTTGGGGTGACTCGCCTATAGCTTGCCATTGAGCTTTTCGCACAAAGATATTTTTTGTCACTTCTGGCTCTAAACGTCCTAGATAGCGCCCGGTACTTGTGAGAAAACTTAAAGGAATGTGGCGCTCTAATAGTTCAAAAATAGCTGCCGGAGAAACCGTAGCCCGTCCGATGACAACTACACCATCTATTTTAATTAAAGGCACGTCTAATAATGTTTCTTTATTGGCTTTGATACTTAGGCGTTCGTCTATCTTGCCAATAAAAGCGTCTTGTTCTGTAACGTAAACTGTTCCCACTGGTTATCTCCTTAAATTCTCCGATTAAAAACTCACGAGTTGGCTTCTTGATAGCGTTTTACTTTATCTGCGGCTTGGGGTAAACATTGCTCGTAAAGGCTGCATCCCTGACAGCGTTTGCTATAAATAGCTTTGGGCATTGTTCCCGTTTGAAGTAAAGTTTGCACCAATTGGATAGTTGACTTCGCACTATTGCGTAATTCGGCGGTTATTGGGACGGTTTGGCGTTGATGAGAGTGGGTGTAGTACAAGTATCCTTGAATGACGGTTTTGCCTGTCATTTCCTCCAAGCAAAGAGCTTGGGCGCAAACTTGTAACTCGTCGTTATCCCATTCCCCCCGATGACCGCGTTTGTATTCTATGGGATACCAACAGCCGTTATTTTCTTCAATTAAATCGGCTTTACCAATGAGACGATATCGCTCGGATTTCAACCAAACAGCGCGAATTTGCCAGATTTCTTCCCGATGTCCTTCGCCTAATGTATGGATGCGATCGTGTAAGCTAGTACCTTCAATGGTGTACTGGTTGTCTGTAAACTCTCCCGCGCAAAACATCCGCCAGCAACGATGCGGACAATAGGTGTATTGATTGAGGGCGGCAATTGAGATATATTCGTTGTCCATGATGTGTTTGCATAAATAGGTAAGTCAATTTCAGCCTTTGATTGAGGCTAAGGTCGCTAGATTTTTGTGAGGTATCTAATTAGCTAGTTTTCTTAACAGCAGTTTTTAATCGCCGCACCATTCCCATTCCCATTGGTGTTTTTCGCCCGACACCACTAAACAAAGCAAAATCTGCTAAAGCATTAATTTGTTTAATTGTCAATGGTTCGACTTCGCCTAAAATCCGATAGCAAATATTGCCAACACAGCCGATAAATTTGCTGCGAGAATCGGCAACTATTTCGGTGCGAATATCAAAGTAACTAGGAAAAATTGCACTGGTGATATCTGGGGATAATTCAATATTGCTGTATTTTTGCCAACGGTTGATTAGACTGCTGAAAATACAGTCTCTAGTAGGTAAGGCGCAATCAAATTCTTGCTGGCGAAAGGCTGTAGGAGTGTAAAAACAAAAATTGATTTGGCGATCGCTATCGGACGCTTGCTCGTATAGTTGACTATAAGAACAATAATTTGCCCAAGGTTGATTAGATTGGGGAGTACCTAAGACGCTAGTAATTTTTAAATCCGCCGAACCCAGATGCCAAGCGCGGGTAGGATTGAGGTTAAGCCAAAGTTGAGTAAGGTTGCTAAATAGAGCCTCATCTAGTAGAGAAATTCGTAACCAACAAGGTGTCCCGGCGGGGATGGCTTGGGTGTGTTCCCATTGCAATCTAGGGTTATTGGATACTTGTAACGGGCTGAGGGTAAAGGCTTTGTGGGTTTTGTCAGCGTGGAGAAAGTCGCCCAAAGTTTGATTTACAGAACTAACTAGCGTCAAAAACAAGGCGTGTACGTGCTTTCCGCTCAGATAGCCAGGAGAAATCGGCGACTGAGGAATGATATTGAGGACTAAACTATGTGGCATAGATTAAAAAAAAGTAAGTTGCCAATTTGTGGAGAAACTAAGAAATCTTGGCGTTAGCAGCTAACACCCTAAGCAATAAAACATTCATCATCAGGAAGCCGTAACTGTTTACTTTTCATTGCTATAGCTAAGATTCCTGCTAGTTCTGGTAGAAAGCAATATTCTTTCTCCATATCATTACAAACAACCGTAATCGGGTAGGATACGATTCGTTCTTTGCGGAGTTGGTAAATAGCCCCAGCGTTAGCAATTGGGCAAATAATTACGCCAGGTATTAAACGTTTTTCGAGTTCCTTTAATAAAGGCGTTGGTGCGATCGCTCCTCCCTGTTTGCGGATAATTCTGCAATTAGGGAAAGCAGTTAGCTTGTTAAGTTCTGTGTTGATAAAGTTTTGCCAAGTATCAAGATAACGTAAGCGAAAACTT
>CAJQOK010000477.1 GCA_905479905.1 uncultured Aliterella sp. | reverse complement strand
TATCACCCGCACGGAGATACGGCGGTATATGATGCCTTGGTGCGGATGGCGCAAGACTTTTCTATGCGATCGCCCCTCATCAACGGACATGGTAATTTTGGCTCGATAGACAACGATCCACCCGCCGCAATGCGATACACCGAATGTCGCTTGCAGTCATTAACCGGGGACTCGTTATTACGAGATATAGAAGCAGAAACAGTAGACTTTAGCGATAACTTCGACGGTTCGCAGCAAGAACCCACCGTACTACCCGCGCGGATTCCCCTGTTGTTGCTCAATGGTTCATCGGGAATTGCCGTCGGGATGGCAACAAATATTCCCCCCCACAATTTGGGTGAAGTGATTGATGGCTTAGTTGCTTTGATTCGCAATCCAGAAATTACCGATCTGGAATTAATGCAATATATTCCTGGCCCTGACTTTCCCACCGGAGGGCAGATATTAGGCACAGCAGCAATTAAAGAAGCTTATACTACTGGGCGCGGCTCAATTTGTATGCGCGGGGTAGCAACAATTGAAACCATCGAACAAAGAGGTCGTCCCGACCGAGAAGCAATTGTAATTACCGAATTGCCTTACCAGACAAATAAGGCAGCGCTAATCGAGAAAATCGCCGAAATGGTGAACGAAAAGCGCCTAGAAGGAATTTCGGATATTCGGGACGAAAGCGATCGCGATGGGATGCGAGTAGTTATAGAACTAAAGCGCGATGCCTATCCCCGCGTAGTGCTAAACAATCTGTACAAGCAAACCCCTGTACAAGCAAACTTTGGCGCAAATATGCTGGCGCTGGTGAATAACGATCCTCAGTTGCTAACCTTGCGTCAGTTTTTACAAGTATTTTTAGACTTTCGGATCGTTTCGATTACCCGCCGCACTCAGTACGAATTGCGGAAAGCTGAAGAACGAGATCATCTATTGCAAGGCTTGCTAATTGCACTAGCTAATTTAGATGCGATTATCATCACAATTCGTCAAGCCGCCGATTCACCGACAGCTAAAATAGAGCTAATTGAGTCTTACTCCCTTAGCGAACAACAAGCCGATGCAATTTTACAGATGCAACTGCGTCGCTTGACAGCATTGGAAGCTGACAAAATCCGCAACGAACACGATGATTTGCAAACCCAAATTACCGACTTGCAAGACATATTGGCAAGACGCGAACGGATTTTAGAAATTGTTGAAACCGAGGTAGGGCAAATAAAAGCTGCTCACTCCACCCCCAGACGCACAGTAATTGAGCGAGATTTGGGAGAACTTGGAGACATTGACTTAATTGCCAATGAAAAAGCTTTAATTTTGCTGACAGAGCAAGGTTACATTAAGCGGATGCCTGTCAGCACTTTTGAGGCGCAAAGTAGAGCAACGCGCGGTAAAGCTGGGGCAAAAATTAAAGAAGATGACGGGATTGAGCATTTTCTAACTTGTTGCGATCATGACAGCATATTATTTTTTAGCGATCGCGGTGTAGTTTATTCTCTGAGGGCTTACCAAATCCCCGCCGCATCCCGCACTAGCCGAGGTGCGCCCATTGTGCAGATGTTGCCTATCCCCAGAAATGAAAAAATTACTTCCATCGTTCCTGTTAGCGAATTTACTAGCGATGAATACTTAGTAATGTTGACTCGCAACGGTTACATCAAAAAAACTGATTTAGCAGCTTTTAGTAATATTCGGGCAAATGGATTAATTGCGATTTCTTTAGAAGATGGCGATGAGCTTCGGTGGGTAAGAAGCGCGAGAAATGAAGACAGTATCATTATCGGTTCGCGTTCGGGGATGGCAATTCACTTTAGAACCAATAAAGAACAATTGCGCCCTCTAGGTAGGGCAACTCGCGGCGTAAGAGCGATGAAACTTAAAGCTGGCGACGAGCTAATTGGGATGGATATATTGCCTAGTGCTGTTCTTGCTACTTTGCCCGTCTTAGATACTGACGCGGAAGAAGTGGAGATTGAAGAAGTAGAAATTGCTGAAACTGAAGTAGAAATTGCTGAAGGTGAAGAAGTAACGGTTACTGAGGGAACCGGCCCTTGGGTACTAATTATTACTATGGGAGGCTATGGTAAGCGCGTACCTGTGGCTCAGTTTAAATTGTACAACCGAGCAACTAAGGGGAAAATTGCCACCAAATTTAAACCCCGTAAAACCCAAGACAAACTTGCAGCCCTCTGTGTTGTCAACACTGATGATGAATTAATGATGGTGACAAGTCGCGGGATTATTATTCGTCAAACCGTCAACGCTATTCCTACGCAGTCTAGAACCGCTACCGGGGTAAGAGTGCAACGATTGGATGAAGACGATGCGATCGCCGATGTTGCTTTAGTACCGCCTAGTGTCATTGATGATGTTGAGGAAGAGTAAATATCTAAAAGCGGGGGGTTTTCTCCCGCTATTTATTACTTTAATCTCTGGGGTGCTGATGGGTTTAACTGTTGCACCCGTAGGCGCATGGTTTTTAGCTTGGATTGCTTTAGCACCGTTATGGATTTTAATTGTTGAAGGTACTAATATTTTCCTTTGCGGCTTGCTGTGGGGAATTGGCTATCACGGTGTAGCGATTTGGTGGATTACAGGCATTCATCCGATGACATGGATGGGAGTACCTTGGTTTGCTAGTTTAGCGATCGCTGCTTTTTGTTGGATATTCCTTACACTGTGGGGAGCGGCTTTAGTTGCAATTTGGGCAACTAGCATGACTTTTTTGGGGAAAAAATTAACTTTTCCCCTTCGGGTTTTAGTTGGGACAACCTTATGGTGCGGTTTAGAAAGTATTTGGAGTAAGGGCGCGTTGTGGTGGACTACGTTAGCCTATACTCAAAGCCCCCACAACATCGCAATTTTACATTTAGGTCAAATATCGGGTACTACTACAATAACCGCCGCTCTAGTCGCGGTTAACTTGTTAATTGCTGAAGCTTGGCTGCACCGTAATAAAAGTTACTTAAGTTATGCGGCTTCTTTACTAATCGGCTTGCATTTAATTGGGTGGGGATTAGCTAGTCAACCATTAATTCAACCCCCCCAAACCGCTTTAAAAGTAGGCATCATTCAAGGTAATATTCCGAACGAAATCAAGCTTTACGAAGGTGGTTTACGTCGGGCGATTGAAGGTTATACCACAGGCTACAAAACTCTTGCTGACCAAGGAGTTGAGGCAGTTTTGACCCCTGAAGGAGCTTTACCTTTGTTTTGGCGAGATATACTGGGTAGTTCTTTTTATCAAGCAGTGCGCGAAAAAGGTGTTGTTGCTTGGTTGGGAGCTTTTGGAGAACAAGGAAGCAGCTATACAAATAGTTTATTTACGCTTACAGGTACAGGACAAATTTACAGCCGCTACAACAAAGTAAAATTAGTACCTTTGGGCGAGTATATTCCCTTTGCAGAAGTTTTAGGGACATTAATTAATAGACTTTCCCCCTTAGAAGCCCAACAAGTTGCAGGTGCAGACAACCAAGTATTTGACACACCTTTCGGACGAGCAATCGCCAGTATTTGTTATGAATCAGCCTTTGGTGAGCATTTACGCCGTCAAACTGCTCTAGGAGGTCAATTTATCCTCAGTGCTGCTAATAACGCCCACTACAGCCCCGCTATGCCTGCTCAACACCATGCTCAAGACGTAATGAGGGCAATTGAGAATAGTCGCTGGGCAGTAAGAGCAACAAATACAGGTTACTCTGGGATTATCGATCCGCACGGCAAAACAGAGTGGATCTCTAAGCTCAATACTTATCAATTACACGCAGCAAC
>CAJQOK010000476.1 GCA_905479905.1 uncultured Aliterella sp. | reverse complement strand
TTTTTGAACGTGAGAAACAGATAGCACATCACCACCCGCCAAAATTTGTTTTACTGTCTGTAAATCTTCTAGTTGCTCGTCTACCATCAGGTGAAACAAGCTTGCTGTCAGCCACAGGGTTGTAATTTGATGTTGGCGAATTACTTGCCCTAGTTTTAATAAAGATGCGGTGTCATTAGGAAATAATACTAATTTTGCTCCATTTAACAAACCGCCCCAAATCTCAAAAGTTGCCGCATCAAAGGAAATCGGCGCAGCTTGCAAAAATACTTCTTGAGCGTTTAATTGAGCGTAATTGGTTGCTTTAACTAACCGCACCACACCTTTATGCAGGACACTGACACCTTTGGGGATGCCCGTAGAACCGGAGGTGTACATAATATAGGCTAGGTTATCAGGAGTGATATTAACAGGCAAATTTTCCTGACTTTCTAGGCTGCTATCCTGCCAATCTGCATCTAAGCAAACAACTTTAGTATTGATGGGTGCAAGTTTGGTTAATAACTGTTTTTGAGTTAAAAATACTGGCGCTTGGACATCTGCTAATATCGCCGTTAATCGTTCCTGGGGAGAAGCTGGATCGATTGGTACATAAACACCCCCAGCTTTGAGAATGGCTAGAATACCAATAACCATCTCTAAAGAACGCTCTAAACAAATCGCAACTGGAACCTCTAACCCAACATTGAGTTTTTGCAGATAGTGCGCCAATTGGTTAGCACGGCTGTTTAGTTGTTGATAAGTTAAATATTGGTCTGCAAATACTACCGCTATGGCATCTGGAGTTTGTGCTGCTTGATTTTCAAATAACTGCTGAATGCACTTGTCTTGAGGGTAATCAGTTTGGGTATTGTTCCACTCTAGTAGTTGCTTTTGTTCGGCGGTGGTTAGTAATGGTAAAGAAGCGATCGCACTTTGGGGATTTGCTACCATCCCCTCCAACAATGTTTGCAAGTGACCTAACATTCGCTGGATCGTAGTGGAGGTGCGATCGCTTAAAATTTCTAAAGATAGCTCGTTACTAACTCCAGCTTTGAGAGCGATCGCGTAATTGGTTGATTCTACAGATTGAATCTGGTGAACTTGCATTTCTGTTGCCCATTGTTGCAAGCCAGCGTCTACAGGGTAATTTTCAAATACTAAAATGCTCTCAAATAAAGGTACATCACGCGGTACATCACTCCAAGCTTGTACCTGTACGAGGGGGCTGTATTCGTACTGCTGCGCTTCTACCTGTCGCCCTTGGAGTTGCTGCAACCAGGGTATTAGTAATGCTTTGCCCGACACTTGTACTCGTACTGGCAAGGTGTTGATAAATAGCCCTACCATTGATTCTGAGCCAACTAAGGTAGGTGGACGACCGGAAGATGTTGCCCCAAATACAATATCTTCCTCACAACTATAACGAGCTAGAAGGATAGCCCAAGCGCCTTGTAAGAGAGTGTTTAAGGTTAATCTGTGCTGTCGTGCTATTGATTGCAAAGCGGCGGTAGTGACTGCGGATAATTTGAGCGAGTGGTTACTATAACCTGTTGATTTCCCTAACTTTAGCAGAGTAGGTGCAGTAAATCCTTGGAGTGTCTTGCGCCAAAAGGTTTCGGCTTGAGATAAGTCTTGTTGTTGCAACCAGTTAATATAGTCTGCGTAGGGGCGCGTTGCACAGGAGCGATCGCTTTGTCCTGCATAAGAGAGAAATACTTGCTGGAGAACTAAGGCTGTAGACCATCCATCTAAAATTAAATGGTGGCTACTCCAAACAAAATGATAAGTATTTTCGGCTATTTGGATTAGAGTTAAACGCAATAGCGGCGGGTGAGTAAGATCGAATCCCTGCTTGCAGTCTGCTTGTAAAAAAGCTGCTAATTGCTGCTCAATTTCTGAGGAGTTTTGCCAGTTGTAATATTGCCAAGGTATAGTTACGGACTTATGAACTACCTGAAACGGCTCTTTATATTGTTGCCAATGAAAAGAAGTTCGTAAAATTGGATGTCGGTTAATAACTTGTTGCCAAGCTTGTTGAAAAGCTGCTATGTCAAGAGTTTGGCTAAACGTATAGCAACTTTGCACAACATAAACTCCTGACTCTGGCGCGTGGAGAGTATGAAATAGTATGCCTTGCTGCGTAGGCGAAAGCGGGTAGATATTTTCGATATTTTTTTTATTCATTAGTTTAGTTCAGCAATTAAGCTGTCTAGTTCTTGTTGCGAAAATTGCATTTGAGGAAAATCTGTAGGCGTGTAACCGCCAGCATTGGGAGATTTACAGTGAGCAATTAGCGATCGCAATGCACTAATAAAGCTCTCCGCTAACTTAGTAACGGTGGTGTGTTGATGTACGGCTTGGCTGTAAGTCCAATTTAGGCGCAACTGATTTTCAATAATTAATCCATTGATCTCTAATAGACAGTTACGCTTTCCGCGTGGGCTTTGAGTTAAACCGCTAGATTCGGACGCGCTTTGAAATATAGACAATACTCGGTCGAACTGACCTAAGTAATTAAACTTCACTTCCGCTTGGGGCAGTGCTTGCAGCCCCTCGTCTCGGCAAAGATAGCGCAATAGACCATAATTAATCCCTCGGTGTGGGATGCTACGCAATTGCTCTTTAATCGTCTTTAATGCCGTTTCTGGGGCGCTATTTGCTTCTAGGTGCAAATATACGGGGAAAATAGTAGTAAACCAGCCAATTGTCCGCGATAAGTCAATATTAGGAATAATATCTTCTCGTCCGTGACCTTCTAAGTCAATTAATAGGGAATTTACCCCCGTCCACTCCGAAAAAGCTTGGACTAATGCCGTTAGTAATACATCATTAATTTGAGTTTGATAGGCGGCGGGTATTTCCTGTAACAAAGCTTGGGTTTCTTGCTTGTTAAGAGTCACGGATACAGTAGCCGCCGTAGCTTCAATATTTTCACCATTGGTAAAATCTACGGGTAGAGGCTGTAAATAAGATTGACTAAGCCAGTAATCTCGCTCGGATTCTACGACGCTAGATTGAGCATATATTCTTAGTTGTTCCGCCCACTGTTTGAAAGAGGTTGTTTTTGCTGGTAGTTCAATTGTTTGACCGTGACTAAGCTGCTGATAAGCTGTTTGCAAGTCTTCTAGTAATATGCGCCAAGAAACACCATCGATAATTAGATGATGAGCGATCGCTAATAGTCGGCTAGGTTGTTGCATTCCTAGTTGAAATAAGACAACTTTTACTAATTGCCCAGATAAGTTTAAGCTTGCTTGCAAAGTGGCGGCGGTAGTCTCAATTGCCTGCTTTTGCTGACTTAGAGGCAAAGCTGATAAATCAACAACGGTAAAAGATGGTGTATTAGCGGGAGGAGGACAAATAGATGCAGTTTGGGTGAAGTGCGATCGCAAAACATCATGATGTTCGAGCAGTTTTTGCACTACTTGCTCCCAAAGTTGGCGATCGCTTGTTTGAGGTACTTCTAGCATAACTGCCTGATTCCAATGCTGCGGATCGGTAAGTTCCTGCTCAAAAAACCAGTACTGGATAGGTGTTAAAGGTAGAGAACCCGTAACAAGTCCTTGTTCTGCCTGCAATACTGTTGTTGTACTAGCAACAATTGCTAATTGAGCGATCGTTTGCTCCTCAAATATTTGCTTGGGTGTTAGTTGCAAACCTGCTTGATTGGCTTTGGCGATTACCTGCAAGCTGAGAATTGAGTCACCGCCCAATTCAAAAAAGTTATCGTCTACGCCAATATTTTCTATTTGTAAAACTTGGCTCCAAATTTGAACTAAGATTGCTTCAATAGAGTTACGGGGGGCGGTAAACTCTAAATTCGCTCTCTGAAGATCAGGTAATGGTAAAGAATTTCGGTCTATCTTGCCATTGGGTAAAAGTGGCAAAACATCTAAGAAAATAAAAATAGCTGGAATTGTATAGTCTGGTAGTCTCTGTTTTAAAAAACTCCGCAGTTCGCTAACGGTGGGGGACGGCTGACGAGCAATAATATAAGCTACTAAGCGCTGCTGACTCGGTACGTCTTCCCGGACAATCGTAACGCTTTGTTTTACCTGTGGGTGTTGGCTAAGTTGCGCTTCTATTTCTCCTAACTCAATGCGGAAACCTCTTAACTTCACTTGGCTGTCAATACGACCGAGAAATTCGATCGCGCCATCGGTTCGATAACACCCCAAGTCTCCAGTTTTATATAGGCGCTCCCCCGTAGCAAAAGGATGAGGAATAAACTTTTGGGCGGTCAAATCTGGGAAGTCGCCATAACAGCGCGCTAAACTATCACCACCAATATAAATTTCGCCAGTCACACCTACAGGAACTAACTGGAGGTAGGAGTCTAAGACATAAACTTGCACGTTAGCGATCGCATTGCCAATCGGTACTACTCTATATTCATCCTCAAACTGACATCGCCAAAAGGTAGTATCAATCGTTGCTTCAGTCGGGCCATAAAGATTGTACAGTTCTACCTTTGGTAAACAGCTAAAAAATCGCTGTTGCAAGTCAGTAGTTAATACTTCCCCGCCACAAAATACCCGCCGCAAACTTTTACAGTAGGCGATTTTTGGATTTTCTAATAGCGATCCTAGTTGCGTAGGTACTAATTGCAAAATAGTTACTTGTTGGGCGACAATTAGGTCAACTAAATAAGTATTGTCTTGATGTCCACCAGGTTGGGCTAACAGTAATTTACCGCCAGCCAATAGGGGGGCGTAAAACTCCCAAACAGACGCATCGAAGCTAAAGGGAGTTTTCTGAAGTACGCAATCGGCGGGTGTTAAAGGAAATTCTGCTTGCATCCATAACATATGATTGCAAATTGCCCTGTGGGGAATCATTACAGCTTTGGGAACGCCTGTAGAACCAGATGTATAAATGGCATAGGCGATGTTTTCCGGTTGTACAGTGCTATTGGGGTTGTCCTGACTTGCTTGGGCGATTTCTTCCCAGTCACTATCCAAACAAATAAGTTGTGCTTGTTCGGGCAGCAAATTAGCTAATCTTTCTTGAGTCAGCAATACTGATACGCCAGCATCCTCTAGCATGAATGCCAACCGTTCTTGGGGATAAGCTGGATCTATTGGTAAATAAGCGCCCCCAGCCTTGAGAATGCCTAAAAGTCCTACCACCATTTCTAAGGAACGTTCGACACAGATACCTACCAAACAATCGGGACGAACACCTCGTTTTTGCAGGTAGTGAGCTAACTGATTTGCCTGAGTATTTAGCTGTTTGTAAGTTAATTGTTTGCCAGCAAATACTACGGCGACGGCATCTGGTGTTTGGGCGGCGCGATCGCCAAATAACTCATGAATGCAGCGAACTAAAGAATATTCAGCTTGAGTAAAATTCCCACCTAGCTGAGGAGTTAAAGGGAGTTGGGCGACGGGCTGATTAGGATTTGCAGCAATACCCTCTAGAACTATCTGTAAATGTTCTACCATCCGGCTAATAGTTGTCGCCTCAAACAAATCAGTGTTGTATTCCAATGCACTCTTTAGCCCTAACTCGGTTTCCTCCATTAATAAAGTCAAATCAAACTTAGCTGTTTTGCTATCAGTCGCTACAGCTTCCCAAGTCAAACCAGATAGTTCTACAGCCGACATTAGCGCATTTTGCCAGACAAACATTACTTGAAACAAAGGCGTATGACTCAAATCTCGCTGCGGATTTAAAGCTTCTACTAATAAATCGAAAGGCAAATCTTGATGATCGTAAGCACCTAAAGTTGTCTCCCGTACCCGCTTTAATAGTTCTCGAAAGCTAGGATTATCTGACAAATCAGTCCGCAATACCAAGGTATTGACAAAAAAGCCAATTAATCCTTCGGTTTCCGTGCGATCGCGGTTGGCAATTGGCGTACCGATAACAATATCCCTCATTCCCGCATAACGAGAAAGTAACACTTGAAAAGCTGCTAAAAAAGTCATGAACAAAGTACAACTTTCCTGCTGGCTGAGGCTTTTGATCTCAATAACTAAGTTTTGAGGGAGGTAAAAAGATTGGACTGCGCCGCGAAAAGATTGGCTATGCGATCGCGATCGATCTGTAGGCAATTCTAAAACTGGTAAATTGCTTCCTAGTTGCTGTTTCCAGTAATCAAGCTGACGTTCTAAAACTTCCCCTTGTAAATACTGTCGTTGCCAAACTGCATAGTCGGCGTACTGGATAGTCAATTCTGGTAAAGGGGATGGTTTGCCGTTACAGTAACATTCGTATAGCGTTGCTACCTCCCGTACCAATACATCTATTGACCAACCATCGCTAACAATGTGGTGCATGGCGAACACCAATATATGTTCTGACTCCCCCAGACGTAACAATGTACTTCTAACTAACAACCCAGATCCTAAGTTGAAAGGTTGTCCGACTTCTTGAATCGCTAGTTTTTGTACCTCAACTTCACGTTCTACAATTGATAAATTAGTAAGATCGATTAATTTAATAGTTAACTTTTGGCAGGGAGTAACAACTTGAATCGGTTGCCCATCAACAACAGTAAATGCCGTTCGCAAAACTTCGTGTCGCCGGATAATTTCGTTAAAACTATTTTCTAAGGCGGTAATATTGAGTACGCCTTTCAAGCGCAAAGCCGCGGAAATATTGTAAAAAGGACTGTTTGGTTCTAACTGATTGAGAAACCACAAACGTTGTTGAGCAAAAGATAACGGCAAATTCTCAGAACTTGGACGCGGTGCAATTGTTGGTTGAGAAGATGTAATTTCTGCTTCTGCTAATAAGTAATCCAACAGTTCCAGTTTTTCAGCTTGTAAATATAAGTCGTCCATC
>CAJQOK010000475.1 GCA_905479905.1 uncultured Aliterella sp. | reverse complement strand
GATTTAATTCATTACTGCTAGTTGCAAACAAAGTTGAGCGCAACCCCTCAATAAATGCTTCTACAGGCAAATAAACCGCCTCTCCAGCCTCAATTATTGGTAATTCAGGAAATTCCTCTACCTCCATCCCACGCACTTGGTAGCGTCCCGAAGCTGAGATAATCGTAATTCCTAAAGGTGTTTCATTTGTTTCTTCAAGCTCAATTTCTCCATCTAAAAGCCGAGAAACAATATCGTTTAGCAGTTTAGCAGGTAAAGCGATCGCACCTGGCGTTATAACTTCAGCACTAAAGCTAGTTTTAATTCCCAAGCTTAAATCAAAAGCTGTCAAACTCACACTCTGAGTTTCCACGTCTGCAATCAACAAAACGTTCGCCAAAATTGGATGAGTTGGACGGGTTGGTACAGCACGGCTAACCAAGGAAAGGTTGGTACTTAATTGCGTTTGGCTGCAAATTAATTTGATCACGATCTCATGCTCTGTAAAACTGCACTTGCTAACAACTTCTCCGCTTTAGACAAAAAACAATCTGCTTGAGGTTTTTCTCAAAAAGTTTGTTTCCATACCCAAATGTCTCAAAAACTTCCGCTACAAGCAGGTGCTTCGATTAGTTCAGAAAATTATCCTAGCACGTCTATTGTATAGTATACCTGTACTATATAGCTTTTATATTAGCTACTACTACTAAATTAATAATTATATTAAATAGTAGTAGTAGGGGCTGTGGAAAATGTGGAGAACTTTTTGTAATGCTTGTCAGGCATAAGTTTTAGCCTACTGTCCCTGTGGAAAACCTGTGGATAAAAATTTAAACTTTCCGTAAGCTAATTCTACTTGTCCATAGTTTTCCACAGAAAGCTATAGTTTTCCACAGGTTTATTAACAGTTTTTCCACAGAAAATTGCTAGTTTTCCACAGGCTATACTAGCAATACATTTAGTTACATAAAACTCATAATTGAAATTTACGGTAAATTGTGCGATCGCACAGAATGATTAATGCGATCGCTCAGTTGGCGTAAAGTTTGCCCCAAACTAGAATCATTGGTGCGTAACTGAGCAATTTTCTCGCAACTGTACATGACTGTTGTGTGATCTTTACCGCCAAATTCTTCCCCTATTTTTGGTAAACTTAGATCGGTGTGTTGGCGCATCAAATACATCCCAATTTGCCTAGCCCAGCTAATTTCTCGCCTTCTTGAAATACTTTTTAAGTCTTCAAGAGAAATCTTGAATTCCTCTGCTACAATCTGCAAAACTGTATCTGGTGAAGCTTCAAGATTTTCTAGTGCTGGGTTTAAAACCGGGATTAAGTTTTCTACCGTCATTGGCAATCCAGAAATTGAAATATAAGCAACAGCCCGAATTAAAGCGCCTTCTAGTTCTCTAATATTAGAAATATAGTTACAGGCAATATATTCAACTACTGTTTTAGGTAAGCGCATATTTTCATATTCTGCTTTTTTTTGCAGAATTGCCATTCGAGTTTCTAAGTCTGGCGTTTGAATATCAGCAATTAAACCCATAGAAAAACGCGAACATAAACGCTCTTGTAAACGCGGGATTTGGTTAGGTGGACGATCAGAAGCTATGACTACTTGTTTACCTGCTTCATACAAGGTATTAAAAGTATGAAAAAACTCCTCTTGAGTCGATTCTTTGCCTTCAATAAATTGAATATCATCTACTAGCAATACATCAGCAGCGCGGTAGATATCCCGAAAGCTTTGAGTGCTATTTTTGCGAATTGAAGCAATTAAATCGTTAGTAAATTTTTCTGTAGAAACATAAAATATATTTGTATTGGGGTTAATGTCCCAACGGTAATGAGCGATCGCCTGCATCAGGTGAGTTTTCCCCAATCCCACACCACCACACAAAAACAAAGGATTAAATTCCTTTCCTGGAGATTCAGCGACAGCCAACGCCGCCGCATGAGCTAAACGGCTGTTAGCGCCAACTACAAAGCGTGAAAATACATATTTGATGTTAAGTGCTGGAGGTGTAGCGCGATCGCCAAGCAAACCTTTTCCCTGTCTTTCGGGTACATTGTTAGGCTCGACAAAAGCATTAATCGCCTGTCCATTAGCTACAGTAAATTGAATCTCTGTTACACAACCGCGAATATCTTGTACAACATCTGCCAAAGTTTGGATGTAATATTTCTGTAGCCAGTTACGAGCAAAAGGGTTAGGAGTACAGATAACTAAGCAATTATTTTCTAGTTTTTCCGCATTAGCAGTTTTAATCCAAGTTTCAAAAGTAGGACGGCTCAATTGTACCTGTAAGCGTTCCAACACTTGACTCCAAAGAGTTTCAAGGCTAAGTTCCACTGCTAACTACCTCGTCCGGTCACAATAAGAAATACAGACAAGTAACCAATCTAGCAAAAATCTGTGCCACCAATCGGTTTGGCAACAACACTTGCGAAATAGCCCTGATCGTCATTAGTTGAGCATACTACTACGCATAAAAATCCTTGCATAGAGAACCAAAGATAGATGAGAAGTCGCTATAACTCCCCAAATCAAAGTCCCTATTTCCCTACTATGCAAACTCAACAGTTTTTCAAGCGATCGCGCTTCTACTTACTAACCTTACTGTCAATAACATTTTTGGGTAGTTGTTCTTTACCTAAATTGCCCCAAAATCGTGAAAATACTACACCCGAATCTCTAGTTAATCCAGTAACTCAAGGCGATCGCCCAGTAGACATTAACCCCACAGATCCAAATTTTGTAGTAACAGCAGTGCAAAAAGTCGGCCCAGCAGTTGTGAAAATTAACGCCGCTAGAACCGTTAGCAGCCAAACACCCGATGAATTTGACGATCCGATGATGCGGCGGTTTTTTGGCTCCGCTCCACCTTCTAGGCGCGTAGAACGTGGCACTGGTTCGGGATTTATAGTTAATGCTAACGGGCAAATTTTGACCAATTCTCACGTAATAAATGGTGCGGATACCGTTAGCGTCACTCTCAAAGATGGTCGGACTTTTAAAGGAGAAGTATTAGGGGAAGATCCAGTTACAGATGTTGCTGTAATTAAGATTGCAGCTAATGACTTACCAGTAATTCCTATCGGCAATTCCGATGGGTTACGACCTGGGGAATGGGTAATTGCGATCGGTAATCCTTTGGGGTTAGATAATACTGTGACGGCGGGAATTGTTAGCGCTACTGATAGATCAAGTAGTGATATCGGCGTATCGGATAAACGAGTTGGCTTTATTCAAACCGATGCAGCAATTAACCCCGGTAATTCTGGTGGGCCATTATTAAACGCACGCGCCGAAGTAATTGGGATGAATACAGCAATTATTAGTGGCGCTCAAGGTTTGGGGTTTGCTATTCCCATTAATACAGTCCAGGGCATATCTCAGCAAATTATTACTAAAGGAAAAGTAGAACACGCTTATTTAGGCGTTCAGATGTTAACTTTAACTCCAGAAGTCAAGCAACAATTAGATACTCAGTCGCGCGGACGTATTCGCGTAGAAGCAGAACAAGGAATTTTATTGGTTCGGGTTGTTCCTAATTCTCCCGCCGATGACGCTGGTTTACAAGCTGGGGATGTAATTCAATCTATTAATAATCAACCTGTAACTAAAACCGAGCAAGTCCAACAATTAGTAGAGAGTAGCAATGTCGGAAGTCAATTAAAAATGGAAATCCAACGAGGTCAGAAATCCGAGCAAGTATCTGTAAAACTTGAATCATTACCAACAAAGCGCGATCGCTCTTAACTTATGTCAGAAATCCTAGAAGTTATCCAACTTGGTCATCCATTACTACGTTCTCAAGCTCAAAACGTTGATAATATTCATTCTCCTCAAGTTCAAAGCTTAATTGACAACCTTTTAGCAACAGTTATCGCCGCTAATGGAGTCGGAATTGCAGCGCCACAAGTAGCTGTGCGCGATCGCTTATTTATAGTAGCTTCTCGTCCCCTTCCCCGCTACCCCAACGCTCCCCAAATGCAGCCTACAGCCATGATAAACCCACAAATTCTGGCTTATTCCCCCGAATTAGTGACTGGTTGGGAAGGTTGCTTGAGTATTCCCGGAATTAGAGGATTAGTACCAAGATATCAAGCAATAGAAGTTCTATATAGCGATCGCACGGGGAAATTGCACAAACAAGAATTAACCGATTTTGTCGCGCGAATTTTTCAACACGAACTCGATCATCTTGATGGCATAGTGTTTGTAGACAGGTTACAAAGCACCCAAGACCTAATTACCGAGCAAGAATACCAAAAACTACATCCTGTCTAAAACCTGAATCCCTAACAAAGACAATCCCAGTTTTAAAGTTCTCGCAGTCAAATTACATAGTACCAATCGAGAAGTCCGCAATGG
>CAJQOK010000474.1 GCA_905479905.1 uncultured Aliterella sp. | reverse complement strand
GGTTATGCCTGAAGGGGCTGATACTGTTGTGATGCAAGAAGATACGCAAGTTGAAGGCGATCGCGTATTAATTCTCAAAGCGCCCAAAAATCAGGATTTTGTCCGCCATCGCGCCTCTTTTTACCAGGCTGGAGAGCAATTATTACCCCCCGGAATCACGATTAATCCTACAGAAATTGCTGTATTAGCGGCGGCGCAATGTCGAGAAGTAACAGTTTATCGCCGTCCGCGCGTGGCAATTTTGTCTACAGGCAACGAATTAGTAGCCCCTGATGAACTCCTCAATCCGGGTCAGATAGTTGATTCAAATCAGTATGCTTTAGCGGCTTTAGTGGCGCAAATTGGCTCAGAACCCGTACCGATGGGGATTGTGCGCGATCGCCCAGAATACGTCAAAAAAGCTATCTCTCAAGCGATATCTATAGCCGATGTAGTTTTATCTTCGGGAGGTGTTTCGGTAGGAGATTACGACTATATAGATAAAAATTTAGAACAATTGGGGGCAACAATTCATATTCGTGCTGTCGGCATAAAACCTGGTAAACCTCTAACTGTCGCTACTTTTCCTAAGCCCAAAACCCAACAAAGGGTTTTATACTTTGGTTTACCCGGAAATCCGGTTTCAGCTTTAGTAACTTTTTGGCGATTTGTGCAGCCTGCATTGCGGAAGCTTTCGGGTTTAACCCATAACTGGCAACCAAAGTTTGTATTAGCGCGCAGTTGTAACGATTTAACCTCTGATGGCAAACGTGAAAGTTATCTGTGGGGACAGTTGCATTTAGTAAATGGTAAATATGAATTTTTACTTGCTAAAGGCAATTCAAGTTCAGGTAATTTAATTAACCTAGCTCAAACCAATGGTTTAGCTGTTTTGCCTATGGGACAAACTCATGTTAGCGCCGGAGAACAAGTACAGGTTTTACAAATTAATTGAGTAGAGACGCAGTTTTACAAATCAATTGAGTAGAGACGCAGTTTTACAAATTAATTGAGTAGAGACGTAGTTTTACAAATTAATTGAGTAGAGACGTAGCGGTGCTACGTCTCTACAAAACCGAACGTTTACCATTAGGTCGTATAGTCATCCAATTAGTTTTCGCCATTGCCAATTGCCCGTCCGAAACCTTAGCATTGGTAAGGTTTGCGCCGCTTAAATTAGCTCCGCGCAAGTTAGCATGATTGAGATAGGCATCACTCAAATCTGCTCCCCGTAAATCTGCGCCTTCCAAGTCAGCATGGCTCAAATAAGCTTTGCTGAGGTTTGCGTCTTTCAAAGATGCTTGATTGAGACTTGCTTGCCCTAAATCGCTATTAAATAAAATTGCTTTGTGTAAATTAGTTTTATGCAGCTTGCAACCATGAAAATTTACTTCGGTTAAATCTGCCCTTTCTAAATCCAGCATACTTAGGTTTTGCATGGCAAAGTCACGTTTGCCGTTGATATAATCACTCAGTAAAGTATGGCTATTTATCCTGGCAACGGGTGTTTTGGTAGGAGGAATACTTGAATTGGTTGTTGGATTTTTGGTAGAAGGAATACTTGAATTAGTTGTTTTTGATTTCCAAGTTTTTGATTTCAATTCTTGAGTAACATCTGCACCAGACTTGGGATTAGATTCTATAGATTTGACCCGTCTTTCGCGGATTGATGTTGCCATTTGGACAATAGATGGGTTGTAACCTTCCCTAGGAGTAGAACGATCTATAGACCCAGTGCGATCGTTATTTGGGAGCGACTTGCGGTTACTAGCCATGCTACTAGCTAAACTGTCTTCGTAGGGTTCAAGCTCAATAGCGTCTAATACTTCCGTCGCAGATTGATAACGATGACGAACTGAAGCCTCTAGCATTTTTTTGAGAACTTGAGCCAGAGAATCGCTAACGCGAACTTTTTGCTCCCATAACATTTCTCCTGTAGAAGGATGATAATCAAAATCTTTAGGCGATTTAGCTGTAAGTAAGTAGATGCAAGTCACGCCTACGGCATAAATATCACTAGCATAAACTGGACGTAAAGCAATTTGTTCGGGGGGCGCAAAGCCAGCCGTGCCAACGGCATAGGAAGTAACAGTAGTGTGCAATGATTGACTATTAATTGTATTATTTACCTCATTTTTGACAGCACCAAAGTCAATCATCACAAGTTTGCAGTCTTCCACACGCCGAATTAAGTTAGCGGGCTTGATATCTCGATGAATCACCCGTTGATCGTGGATGTACTGAACTATCGGTAAAATTTCGCTTAAAAATTGCTTAACTCCAGCTTCACTAAAAGCGCCAAAGCGTTTGACTTCTTGTTGCAAGGTCAACCCCTTGACATACTCTTGGACTAAATAAAATTGATTATCTTCTTCAAAATAATCAAGTAATCTCGGTACTTGCGGATGATTGCCTATTCTACCTAGGGTTTTGGCTTCGCGTTCAAACAAATCTCGCGCCATTTGAAACACATTTGGATCGTCAACCGATGGGCGCAGTTGTTTAATAACGCAAATTGGTTCGCCGGGTAAGCCTTCATCTTGGGCTAAAAAAGTAGCGCCAAACCCTCCATGAGCCAAAGCTTGGGATACACGATAGCGATCGCGCAACCTGACTAGATCATTGCCACAGGACTCGCACTTAGAGCGATCTATAGGGTTTTCTGGATGACGACATTTAGGATTTAGGCAGTAAGTCATGAACGGGTCAACTCCTAGGGCTAGGGTTTTTTGAATAGTTGTACCCTAGTTCAATTATCCAAATAAATATGCACAAATACAAACTCATTTTTGCTGAAAGTTTTTTAAAGATTTGATAAAGTTACACTTGTTATTAACTCCGTACTACGCAAGCCTAGTTAAGGGTATCCCTTTGTCGCCAAAAAGTTGCATTTTTTGGCGACAAGCTTATAGTTCCCAACTATTAGGTTTTTCTACCAGACCGCAGTAAAATAATCAATCTGACCTGAGCATAAGCAAGCACTTTTTTCATGCGTATCTCTCTTAACTGGCTGCGGGAACTGGTAGAACCAGCATTGACACTTTCTC
>CAJQOK010000473.1 GCA_905479905.1 uncultured Aliterella sp. | reverse complement strand
TTGATAAATTGCAATCCTTTTTTCAACCGTTGCTCTTGCTGTTCTCGGTTGTAGGCTTGATAAACTTTGTAAATAGTTTGGAGAACTTTTTGAGTTTTTACCGGATCGTTGGCAATATAATTTGCTTCAACAATTTTGGTGTATTTGGTATCGCTATCTTCTTCAACTAGGGGAGCCAAAAGTAGCGATCTTTTGACCTGTTTGATGGTTATAGTTGGATACTCAGGCTTGAGCAAATCTACGGCTCTTTGAATCAGTAAGGCACTACGCATGACGTTAATTTGAGTTGCGTAGTCTATCTCAATGTTCGTATCAGAAAATTCTGCTTCTGCTTGGGGAAGATCTCTTCTCCCCTTATAGTTAGCTTCGATCAAAATTTGCATCGTGCTTTGATAGGTAGGTTCCGCCGTCAAGCTCACTATAGTAGCTATGGATAAGACTCCAGCTAATACACCTAAAAACCAATAGCGGCGGCGACTTAAAACTGCAAACAGTTGTCCATAACCTGGATCATTTTCTGCCCCCATGTTATTGTTTTCAATTACTTTAGCCATAACTTTTACTCCAAAATTAATAATTGATCGCCCTTGATAACTAAGCGTTGTAGCATACTTCGGCAATTACTCGATCTACCTGGTTAAAAAACGCAAGTTCGGAAAAATTAGAAATCGCCCAATCGCGAATGTCTTGATAATTCCAGTTAATTTCCTGTGCTTTTAACAGTGCGCTTTGGAGCGCATCGGGTGTTTGCTTAGGGAAAAATACTCCCGTTTTTCCTGGTACTTGCGTGTCTAATACGCCCCCAGCACCGTAGGCAATTACTGGGGTTCCACTGGCATTTGCTTCTATAGGTACTAGCCCATAGTCTTCTAAGGCGGCTACAATTACTGAGCGCGCTTGAGCCATTAAACTTGATCTTTCGCTATCTGTTACATGACCTAAAAATTTGATGTTACTTAAAGCTTTAGCCTCTAAGCGCGCCTTCTCTGGCCCATTGCCAATAATTAATAACGGCCATCCCAACCAATTGAATGCTTCGATAATTACATCAATTCGTTTATAACTAATTAATCGGGCGGACGCTAGGTAGTAATCTTTTTTGGTATCGGAAAATTCAAAATTGTTAGTACCGATGGGGTAATTAATCACTACAGCTTGCTTACCATAATTTTGTCGAATCCGCCCAGCTACGGTACTAGAATTAGCAATGTAAAAATCTGGCTCTTGGGCATACTTTAAGTCTATTTTTCTCATTGCGCCAAAAATTGGTTCTAGTACCGGGGAAAAGTAGCGGTAATCTGCGTACTCTCGCAAATAAGTTTTTGTATCCCATAAAAACCTTGTGACGTTATGACAAAAGCAAATGTGCTTGGCTTTGGGGTTTTTGCGGACTGCTTTGGCGAAACTGGTGGTACTGCTAATAATTAAGTCGTAGGCTTGTAAGTCTAAAGCCCGGAA
Source organism: uncultured Aliterella sp. (assembly GCA_905479905.1). Classification (GTDB taxonomy): domain Bacteria; phylum Cyanobacteriota; class Cyanobacteriia; order Cyanobacteriales; family Chroococcidiopsidaceae; genus Aliterella. The sequence goes on along the minus strand of CAJQOK010000473.1, from coordinate 1,535 downwards.
AGCTGGAAAATATAGGGGTGCTAACAGTCTAAAATACTTAGCTGCCCTTGGTACTTTTTGCAGAAAAGTTGTTTTAACTAAACGTCCTTCTAAATCGATACTATTTTCTGGATCATAGATTGATGTAAAAATATCGGCATCGGGATAATGTTTACAAAGTAGCTCGAAAACTCGCTCTGCGCCCCCAGGCTGTGTTAGGTAATCGTGGACTAGAGCAATTTTCATATAGTTAAAAAGTCTAAGTATTATTGCTGAGTTGGGTAATTTGAGGCTAATTTTGATGATATTTATCTGGACAGCTACCGCAGTAAACTTTGTTACTTTCGTTTCGGCAGTACCTAATTATTCACTGCTCATAATACTTAGAGACAATACATTAAACTAATTAATAAAATTTTCCTTATACCTAAAGATAGAAATATTGACAATATATGAATTATTGTCATCAAAGCGTGACTTTATGATAATTCAAGTGACAGCTAAATTTATATACTTATTTATTTATAGGCAACATTCACTGCTTAATTTATATACTACTGTAAAGAGTTTGTAAGGAAACTGTAAAATTACAGATTTTATTAAGATTTTTTCAAGCCATCCTAAGCTGATCAACTGAGAATAACAATATTAATCTGCCTGCATTGAGCTTTATGTGGTACTGTTAACGATCTGTTGCAGATTTTGCATTGCAGTATGTCTTCTTCCAGCACAATTCAAAGCGTCTATACCGATGGGGCTTGTACGGGCAATCCTGGCCCTGGGGGTTGGGGTGTGGTGGTTTACTATACAGATAATTCAGTGCGCGAGTTTGGTGGTAATGAAAAGCAGACTACCAACAATCGCATGGAAATGCAGGCGGCGATCGCTGCGTTGAACTTTTTAACCGAAAATCAACCAAAAGAACCCATAACCCTTTATACCGACAGCGAATATTTGATTAAAGGTGTAACTCAGTGGGTGAAAAATTGGCGAAAAAAAGGCTGGAAAACAGCCACTGGTAAGCCTGTACTAAATCAAGACCTGTGGGAAAGCCTCGACCAATTAAATAGTAAATTAGTATTGTGGCAGCACGTCCGGGGTCATACGGGAAATGTGGGAAATGAACGCTGTGATGCGATCGCGCGAGCATTTGCCAATAACAAAACTATATCTTTACAATCAGGAAAACAAAATTTATCGAAGGAGCCACTTAAAAAAATAGGTGTACCTTTAACAGAATTAATTGAGGAGAAGGGCGACAATACCATAACTGACCAAATCATTCAACCATTGCCTTTAGTGGCAAAAACGACAAACATGGATTTACCTGCTTCTTTAAATACTCATGCAGAGGAATTGCCCCGCGAGATCAAAATGGGACAATTGCGCCACTTGATCGATACACTACGAATTGCCGAAGAAATTGCTACTAAAGGCTACCTAATTACAAGCTCGGAACTCGCCGATTTGATGGATGTCCACGCCAGCGCCGTCACAAGTCGCGGAGACCAATGGCGCTGGCGTAATTGGATTGTGTCTAGGGTAAGACGAGAAGG
>CAJQOK010000472.1 GCA_905479905.1 uncultured Aliterella sp. | reverse complement strand
GACATTTTGCAGGGGGTTTGGGGGAGGCAACTCGTCCCCCAATGGGGGGTTTGGGGGGTCTGCCCCCCAATTCCTGGTTTTTCTTAAAGTCTAAGTAGAATCTTCGACAATCAAACAACTGGTCAAAGGAAAAAATAGGATCTTATCCATTGGTAATTTACGAGCAGATAACTTTAAAACACTTCCTTCAATACTGCCAAAGGTAATCAGAGGATAGCGCTTGCGTGTATCTGGCCAATATTCTAATAAACCAACTTCACCGTAAACGTATATTTCTGCTAACCATGATAATAAGGATTCCAGAGCAGGAGATTGTAGGAAATAAAGTTCTCCCCAATCTAGTACATGATATCGACTATACATTTTTTCTGGTAAATCTAAATGAACATCTGGGCGACCCTGAAACTCTGATAGTGTAATTAACGAGTAATCAGGCAAATAGGAATTAGGGACACGGTAACTAGAGTAAAATTCCTCCCTATGATCTGTAAGCCACGCTTGTAATTTTTCAGGGAAACGTTTTTCAATTTGAAAAATTTTAGAAGGTATCAAAATACAATAATTTGGACTCATTTTAGTAACTTTGAACGGAATAAACTCCGATCAAGATAGCAGAAGTCGCTTATTCTCAAAAAACAGAGTTTTCTAAACATAAAAATGACACAATACCGAATTACGCTTTTACCAGGAGATGGAATTGGCCCCGAAATCATGGCGATCGCCCAGCAAGTATTACAAGTAGTTGGACAGCAGTTCGATCTAAGTTTTGAATTTACCGCAGCATTAATGGGTGGCGCAGCCATCGATGCGACAGGCGAACCTTTACCCCCAGAAACCTTAGACAAATGCCGAGATAGCGACGCAGTGTTACTAGCAGCCATTGGCGGTTATAAATGGGACAACTTACCGCGCCATTTGCGCCCAGAAACCGGATTATTGGGATTAAGAGCGGGTTTAGGATTATTTGCCAACTTGCGCCCGGCCAAGATATTACCCCAATTAATTGACGCATCTTCTTTAAAACCAGAAATAGTAGAGGGCGTAGATATTATGGTAGTGCGCGAACTTACAGGCGGCGTATACTTCGGGCAGCCAAAGGGAATTTTTACTACCGAAACCGGGGAAAAACGGGGAGTAAATACAATGGCTTACACCGAAAGCGAAATAGATCGCATTGGTAGAGTTGGATTTGAAACAGCCCTTAAACGCGGTGGAAAACTCTGCTCGGTAGACAAGGCAAACGTTTTAGACGTATCGCAGTTGTGGCGCGATCGCATTAACGAACTAGCCAAAGAATACCCGGATGTGGAACTATCCCACCTGTATGTAGATAACGCTGCTATGCAGCTAATACGCTACCCCAAACAGTTCGATACCATCGTCACGGGTAATTTGTTCGGCGACATACTTTCTGATGCCGCAGCCATGCTTACGGGCAGCATAGGAATGTTACCATCGGCAAGTTTAGGACTAGCGGGAACACCGGGAGTATTTGAACCTGTACACGGTTCAGCGCCCGATATAGCTGGACAAGATAAAGCAAACCCCATAGCTCAAGTATTGAGTGCAGCCATGATGTTGCGCTACGCCCTCAATCAACCAAACGCCAGCGATCGCATTGAGCAAGCAGTGATGCAAGTATTAGACAATGGCGATCGCACCGGGGATATTATGGCTCCAGGAATGAATCAATTAGGCTGTAAAGCGATGGGTGAAGCGATAATCAAAGCTTTAGATTAATTTATGGATACATTGCTGGCATTACCCGCCTCTATTGTTGTTTTTATCCTCGGAGCATCTATAGGCAGTTTTTTAAACGTAGTCATTTATAGAGTTCCCGCCGAATTATCGGTACTCTATCCCCCCTCTCGTTGCCCCCAATGCTTGCACAAGCTAGGTTTGCGAGAGAATGTCCCGGTTTTCGGCTGGTTAGCGCTCGGTGGGCGCTGTCGTCATTGTCGAACTAAAATTTCGCCGCGTTACCCTATCGTAGAAGCGGTAACAGGGCTAATATTTTTGTGCGTATTTTGGCAATTTGATGTCTCGATTCAAACTCTTGGTTATTGGACGTTTTGTAGTTGGCTTCTAGCGCTATCTCTAATCGATCTCGATACCATGACTTTACCCGACCCTTTAACACAATCTGGGGTAATTTTAGGGCTGATATTTCAGTTTGCTGTTGGATATGGAGCAACTAATAGCCTTAGTGAGGCGATAAATCAGCTAATGGTAGGCATTATCGGCGCAGTAGTGGGAATTTGGCTATTAAACTTGATTACGATCTTTGGCTCTTTATTTCTCGGACAGGCGGCGATGGGTTGGGGTGATAGTAAACTAGCGGCAATGATGGGCGCTTGGCTGGGATGGAAATATTTACTACTGGCAAGCTTTATTGCTTGTGCTTTGGGGGCATTTATTGGCGGTGGGGCGATCGCTTTGAAAATCATCAATCGGCGGCAACCTATGCCTTTTGGGCCCTTCTTGGCATTGGGGGCGGTAATATCTGTATTTTGGGGAGAATTTCTTTTAGCTACTTACTGGCGTTGGTTTTTTCCAATTAGCTAAACACTCGCTCCCTTTCGAGTAAGATTATAATGCTTAATTTATGCATTCTACATATCCATGTCCCTGTTTGATTGGTTCGCAAATCGTCGCAAAACTGAATCTACAAATAAAGAACCCCAACGTGATATTGCTGATGGACTCTGGAATAAGTGCGTAGCTTGTAGCGTACTTGCCTACACCAAAGACCTGCGTGCTAATCAAATGGTTTGTTTAGAATGCGGTCATCACGTCCGCGTAGATAGCGACGAGCGCATTCGCCAGCTAATTGACGATCGCACCTGGAACCCCATCAACCAAAACCTGTATCCATTAGATCCTTTAGAATTTCGCGATCGCAAACCCTACAGCGATAGATTAAAAGAAACTCAACAAAAAACTGGCTTAATCGACGCAGTACAAACAGGCAATGGCAAACTAGACGGCTTACCCGTTGCTTTAGGCGTAATGGATTTTCGGTTTATGGGCGGTAGTATGGGTTCGGTCGTTGGTGAAAAACTTACTCGGCTAATTGAACAAGCTACTCTCAATCGCTACCCCGCCATCATTGTTTGCTCCTCTGGAGGGGCGAGAATGCAAGAAGGGATGTTAAGCCTCATGCAAATGGCAAAAATCTCGGCAGCGCTAGAGCGCCATCGTGAAGCAAAATTACTGTACATCCCTGTACTAACTAACCCCACTACTGG
>CAJQOK010000471.1 GCA_905479905.1 uncultured Aliterella sp. | reverse complement strand
TCAATGAGGGGAATTTTTGGCAGTGGGATGAATCTTTTAGAGAATATATACGCTACGTCCACCGCACCGAAGGTTATACCGCTCGTTATGGAGGCGCTATGGTAGGAGATATTCACCGGATTTTGATCCAAGGTGGCGTATTTCTCTATCCTGGAACAGAGCAAAAACCTGAAGGTAAGTTGCGCTTACTATACGAGTCTGCACCCTTAGCTTTTTTAATTGAGCAAGCAGGAGGCAAAGCAACTACGGGGATTCAAGAAATTATGGACGTAGTACCCGAAAAATTACATCAACGTACCCCTTTAATTATTGGGAGTAAAGACGATGTAGCTTTGGTAGAATCGTTTATTCAAAAACAGTCCCCGCAACAAATACGCGAAAGATCCCGCGTACCTCAATAAAACGTCAAGCTAGAATTACAAAAACCTTCTTAGGAGTTGATGATGGCAACTAATCATTGATTAGAAATTAAGCAATTCGGTCAAAGTATCTGGATGGACAACTTAACCCGTGACTTAGTAAAGTCTGGGGAACTCAAAGATATGGTGGAAACTAAAGGGATCTGCGGGATCACTTCTAACCCAGCTATTTTTGAAAAAGCGATCTCTGGAAATGTAATTTATGATGCAGACATCGAAGCCGGAATTAAAGCTAAGTTACCAACTTACAAAATTTACGAATCGTTAGTATTTGATGATATTCGCAACGCCTGCGATATTTTGCGTCCCGTGTACGATTCATCGGATAAATTAGACGGCTATGTAAGTATTGAAGTACCACCAACTATTGCTCACGATACCGCAGCGACAATTAAAGAAGCCAAACGCTACTACGCAGAGATTGGGCGGGAAAATGTGATGATCAAAATCCCCGGTACAAGTTCGGGATTACCCGCCGTTGAAGAAGTTATCGCATTGGGGATCAATGTCAACGTTACTTTGCTGTTTTCTGTAGAGAGCTACATAGAAACCTTCTGGGCTTACATTCGTGGCTTGGAAAAACGCGCCGCCGAAGGCAAAGATATTAGTAATATTGCGTCGGTTGCTAGTTTCTTTCTTAGCCGGATTGATAGCAATATTGACGGCAAAATTGATGCCAAACTCAAAGGTATTGATGATGCGAATTTATCTGCAAAACTAACCGCCGTCAAAGGTAAAGTTGCGATCGCTAATGCTAAAATTGCCTATCAAGAGTACAAAAAAATTATCAGTAGCGATCGCTGGAAAGCATTATCAGCTAAAGGGGCAAAGGTACAACGCTTACTATGGGCAAGCACTGGCACAAAAGATCCCAGCTACAGCGATGTCATGTATGTTGACGAATTAGTAGGCCCAGATACCGTTAATACGTTACCTCCAAGCACCATTGAAGCTTGCGCCGACCATTGCGACGTTGATAACCGGGTCGAAACCAAAGTTGATGAAGCTTATCAGCTAATTAAGAGCCTCAAAGATCCTGATATCAATATTGATATCGACAAAGTAATGGAAGAATTGCTAGTTGATGGGATTGATAAATTTGTCAAACCTTTTGAATCGTTGATGAGTTCTTTAGAAGATAAAGTTAGCAACCTATCACCCGTATAAAAAACAGAGGGGAGGCTTAAAACCCTTCCCTCGCCCTTTGTCCCTTCATCACTCAAATAAATATGATTAAGTTGCTAGAAAATCCTTTGCGCGTAGGGTTGAAGCAAGAAAAACTACCGGAGGCGCAAATAATTGTAATTTTTGGCGCTTCAGGAGATTTAACCCAACGCAAATTAGTTCCCGCCCTTTACAAGCTACGTAAAGAAAGACGAGTTCATCCAGAAACTACCATTGTGGGTGTAGCGCGTCGAGAATGGAGCGACCAATATTTTCGCGACAAAATGCGCGAAGGAATCGAACAATTTTCTGACGGCATTGGCTCTGAAGATTTGTGGCAAGACTTTTCTCAAGGATTGTTTTACTGTCCTGGAGACATTGATAATCCTGAAAGTTACCAAAAACTCAAAACCCTCCTCGGCGAATTAGACGAGAAACGCGGTACAAGGGGAAACCGAATGTTTTATCTTTCAGTTTCGCCAAACTTCTTTCCCGAAGCAATCTCCCAACTAGGTAAAGCCGAAATGTTGGCAGATCCCGTCAAAACGCGCTTATTAATTGAAAAACCCTTTGGGCGCGATTTGAGTTCAGCGCGAGTTCTTAACCGAGTGGTACAGGAAACTTGCAAGGAAGAACAAGTTTATCGAATCGACCACTATTTAGGCAAAGAAACCGTCCAAAACTTGCTCGTATTTCGCTTTGCCAATGCAATTTTTGAGCCGTTGTGGAATCGTCAATTTGTTGATCACGTCCAAATTACTGTAGCTGAAACCGTCGGCGTAGAAGATCGGGCGGGATATTATGAAAGTTCCGGCGCATTACGAGATATGTTGCAAAACCACTTAATGCAACTCTTTTGCTTGACAGCAATGGAACCACCAAACGCGCTAGATGCCGATAGTTTGAGAACAGAAAAAGTAAAAGTTATCCAAGCTGCTCGTTTAGCCGACGTACAGAATTTACAAAGATCGGCGGTACGGGGTCAATATAGCGCTGGGTGGATGAAAGGCAAAAATGTTGCTGGCTATCGTCAAGAACCAGGAGTAGATCCAAATTCTACTACACCAACTTTTGTAGCGATGAAGTTTTTGGTTGATAACTGGCGCTGGCAAGGCGTACCCTTTTATTTAAGAACGGGTAAACGTTTGCCGAAAAAAGTTTCAGAAATATCAATCCATTTTCGGGAAGTTCCGCATTTAATCTTTCAGTCGGCGGCGCAGCAAGTAAATGCCAATATATTAGCAATGCGGATTCAACCTAACGAAGGTATTTCTTTGCGTTTTGAAGTCAAAATGCCAGGGACATTAGTTAGCACGCGATCGGTAGATATGGACTTTAGCTATGGTTCTTTTGGTATCCAAGCAACAGGGGATGCTTACGATCGCCTATTGATGGATTGCATGATGGGAGATCAAAGTTTATTTACTAGAGCCGATGAAGTAGAAGCAGCTTGGCAATTAGTCACCCCAGCAATGACGGTTTGGGACGCGCCCAGCGATCCCAGCTTAATACCTCAATACGAGGCGGGAACTTGGGAACCGAGCGAAGCTGAATTATTAATCAATCAAGATGGCCGCCGTTGGCGCAGACTCTAAAAAATGTTTGAAAAATACAGTAATAATTGTAGTCTTACGTTAAAAAATAATGTAGAACTTCCCTATTACATCATTTTCAAGCCTTCCTACTCCTAACGCAAACTATATATGTCTACACAATCTGCTCCTATAGTTTCCTTGCAACCGCCTAAAGATGTATCTTTGAGCGATATTGAAGCGGAATTGAGTCAAATTTGGCAAAGCTACGGCATGGCGGGAGACAACGCTGGACTTCCCCCGGCTACACGAGCGACTACGTTTAGCTTAATTGTTTACGAACCAGAAGAAACTCAACAGTTATTAGCAGCTTTGGGGGTATACAAAGGGCCCATTGATGGCATTCCCGGCCCACAAACACAAGCTGCACTAAGAGAACTCCAAAAAAAATATGGCGTGTCTGTAACGGGAACTGGAACTCCCGAAACTCTGCGTTATTTGGCGAAGAAGTAGCTAAAAGGGGCGGCAATGAAAGTATTAATGATGGCTCAAAAGGGTCAATAGACTTAGCTTATAGCCTTAACAATCAAAACCCCACAATTGCCGATGCGATCGCCCTGCGTAATCCCTGCCGCATTGTGGCACTATGTCCGATGGCTGGAGAAGATGAAGGGGTAAAAGTTCAAGTATCTGCCTATTGTCCGTTGCAAAAGCAAGCGTCAAACACCTTGATTTGCTGCGAATACATCACCCTTAAAGGTACAGCCGCCGCTTTAGAAAGAGTGGGTGGTTTAGTATCGGCTTTATTAATTGGCGATTTGCCTAAGTTTTTGTGGTGGAAAGCTACACCCGATCCTAATAATGAATTATTTAAGCG
>CAJQOK010000470.1 GCA_905479905.1 uncultured Aliterella sp. | reverse complement strand
AGCACAAGCTGTTGATGCCTCTGTATTGCTAGTAATGCGCTACAAATCGGTTTTGTCAATGGAGGCATTGTTAGCCGCAAAATTGAGCTTGGGTGAATCTTTAGTTGGCGTTTTGGTTAATGATATTCCCGCCGATGAATTAGAATTTGCTCATAGCCAAATTTGCCCATTTTTAGAGCAGCAAAATATCCCCGTACTGGGAATGTTACCAAAAAATGCTTTGCTGCGTAGTGTTAGCGTTGCGGAACTTGTTAAGCAATTGCAAGCACAAGTGCTTTGTCGGGGCGATCGCACTAATCTAATGGTAGAAAGCCTTGCTATTGGCGCTATGAATGTCAATTCAGCGCTTAAATACTTCCGCAAGCGGCGCAATATGGCAGTAGTAACGGGGGGCGATCGCGTAGAAATTCAATTAGCGGCACTAGAAAGTTCTACTCAATGCCTAATTCTCACAGGACAAGTACCGCCACCGGATTTTATTCTCAATAAAGCAGAAGAATTAGAGATTCCAATTTTATCAGTCGATCTCGATACCCTTTCTACGGTGGAGATTGTCGATCGCGCTTTTGGACAAGTCCGTTTGCATGAACCAGTCAAAGTAGAGTGTATCCGTCAATTAATGCAAGATCATTTTAATATTGAGCGTTTGTTGTCTATATTGGGCATCGAAGCGGCGGTAGCTTTGCCTTAACAGCCAAGAGAGTATCTCTTGTCAAAAGATATCTTTGAGGATTTACTAAAAGTCGGCGATCGCATTCAATAGTAGCTCTCTCTGCTAAAATAACGAGGTTGTTTTGAAAAACGCGATCGCGCCAATTTGAGTCAGTCCATAGACATACCCAAAATCGATACATTAGCGCAAGAATTAGCAACAATCCAGCAAACAGGCTCTAAACGGATTGCTTTACTAGGTTCGCGCCATGTCCCCCTTACTCATCAACACTTAATTGAGATGATGAGTTATGCCTTAGTTTTATCAGGAAATCGGTTGCTAACTTCTGGTGCTGCTGGTACGAATGCGGCTGCAATTCGCGGCGCAATGCGTGCCGATCCCAACTTACTAACGGTAATTTTGCCGCAAAGTTTGGAACGTCAACCTCAAGAATCTCGCCAGCAGTTAGAACAAGTCATGCACTTAGTTGAAAATCCTGGCAATGATCGCCTATCTTTAGCTGAGGCTAGTTCATTGTGCAATCAAGAAATTGTTTCTCGTTGTCAGCAACTTATTTGTTTTGCCTTTCATGACAGCCGCACTTTGTTACAAACTTGCCAAGAAGCCGAAGATCAAAGAAAAGTGGTTACATTATTCTACTTTGATTAAAATATGACATCGCTATTTACCGCGCCGACAGTTTTTTTAACTAGCATTGTGGCGGCAGCAGTCTTAATTTATATTCCCTATTTAGCGGTCGCTTACGGGCGATTCAAGGTAGGTTATGACATGGCTGCGCCGCGTGCGCTGTTCGACAAGTTACCGCCCTATGCTCAACGGGCTAATTGGGCGCATCAAAATACTTTAGAAGCCTTCCCTATTTTTGCCGCCGCCGCTTTAATGGCTTACATTACAGGGCAAAATTCCCAGACAGCAGAAATTGCCGCAATTACCTTTGTAGTAGCAAGGTTGCTGTATTCAGGGTTTTATATTGCTAACATACCGATAGGACGGAGTTTGATGTTTGTTATTGGTAATCTTTGCGCGGGTACGCTGTTTGTTTTGAGCGTTTTACATGGCTAATAGCTACTAAGCTTGAATATACTATTTACCTTTTAAGTTTTATGGCTTCTAACTATTCTTTCGATATTGTCAGCGACTTTGACCACCAAGAATTAGTCAATGCGTTAGATCAAACTGTGCGAGAAATCAAAAGCCGCTACGATCTCAAAGATACTCAAACAACAGTAGAATTGGGCGGTGAAGAAATTAATATTAGTACCGATAGCGAATTTACTTTAGATGCCGTCCACTCTATCCTTCAGCAAAAAGCCGCTAAACGTAACCTTTCGCTAAAAATATTTGATTACGGCAAAATAGAGTCGGCAAGTGGCAATCGTATTCGTCAAGAAGTCAAGCTAAAAAAAGGTATTAGTCAAGAAATAGCTAAACAAATTAGTAAGCTAATTCGAGACGAGTTTAAAAAAGTACAGCCGTCAATTCAAGGCGACACTGTAAGAGTTTCTAGTAAAGATAAAGACGATTTGCAAGTAGTAATTCAGCGCTTGAAGCAAGAAGAATTGCCTGTAGCATTACAGTTTACCAATTACCGCTAGTAAATTGCAAAAAATAAGCATAGTAAAAATTTATTTATAGTAATTTTACAAGTTACTAACTATTTATAATTACCTGCAAAAATCGCATTAGTCAAAACTCGACAATTACAGGTGCATGATCGCTGGGTTGGGTAAGTTTTCGCACGGTAGTATCAATAACGCAGCTAGTCGCCTGGTTATAAAGGTCAGAAGTTAGATAATGATGGTCGATTCGCCATCCCAAGTTTCGCCGAAAAGCCGCCGCGCGATAGTCCCACCAGCTATAATTTCCGCCTTCAGTAGTAAACTTGCGGAAGGCATCAGCAAAACCCAAATCAATAATTTCTTGCAAAGCTTGACGTTCGTTCTTTGATGCCATAGTCTGACCTGTTAGTAAGGCGGGAGCGTGAATATCTTTGTCTTCTAAGGCAATATTGAAGTCACCGCAAATACAAATATTAGAGATTTCATACAAAGCAAAGCGCAAGTATTCTCGTAAGGCTTTTAACCACTGCAACTTGTAGAAATACTTTTCACTCTCTATCGCGCCGCCATTAGGAACGTATACGCAGACAATCTTCACGTCGTCAATAGTCCCTGTAATTAATCGTTTTTGCTCGTCTAGGTCATTTACGCCAATTAGCGGCGCAAAACCTGTACTAACGTCCTCTAAAGGCTGTTTGCTAATAATTGCTACGCCGTTGTAAGATTTTTGACCAAAAGCATAGATATGATAACCTAAGTCTGTGAAAAGTAATCGCGGAAAATCTGTATCGACAACTTTAGTTTCTTGCAAGCACAATACATCTACCGGATTCTCCTTTAGCCAATTTATCACCGCATCTTCGCGAATCCGAATCGAATTTACATTCCAAGTAGCAACAATCATTGACTATAGTTGATTAATTTGTTAGAAATAGCTGTAGCACAAATGATTGTACTAATTAATTCTTTATGATCCTAAGTATTTAAGTTATTTTGAATAGGAATACTTGTATTTATACTCAGAGCTTAAATGTTGATATTGTTTAAATTTACTTTTAAAGCAAAGGAATAATCATTTATGCTATTTGAGGGAAGATAATAGTTATTGTATTTGAATAAATACTCTGGTAATATAAGCTTTTTGCTGCTACTCTTTATGCCCTACTACATACATGATTA
>CAJQOK010000469.1 GCA_905479905.1 uncultured Aliterella sp. | reverse complement strand
ACATGTTTTGGATGTTTTTACTAGCAAAAACTGCTTCGGCAGCAACGGCGGCTTTGGGTTTTGCTGGTTACTTGCTCAATGTTACTAATTTAGGCGATCGCGGCCTACTAATTCTGATCGCCGTAGTTGTAGTAGCAATCTTGACCTTAGTTGTCTTAAGCGGAATTGGGCGCTCTAATTTGGCAAATATTGTTATTGTCTCTATCTCCTTATTATCCCTAAGCTGTTTTATCGCTGTAGGTTTACCTAAAGTTACAACCGAAAACCTAACGCCTTTTTTCCCAAAATCCATAGCCGGGGTGCTGCACGGTAGCGCCTTAATGTTTGTGGCTTATACAGGATATGGACGGATTGCAACGATGGGGGAAGAAGCGCGAAGTCCTAGAACGACTATTCCCAAAGCAATGATAGTAACAATCGGCATGACAATGCTGCTCTATATGCTGGTGGCGATCGCCTCGGTAGGTTCGGTAGGCGCGGAGGTACTGAGTGCGGCAACTAATGGACAAGCGGCTCCCTTGCAAGCAGTAGTTAGTAAACTAGGAGTTTGGGGTGGTAGTCAAATACTCGCCATTGGAGCGCTGTTTGCCATGTTGGGAGTGCTGCTTAACTTAATTTTGGGTTTATCTCGTGTCCTGCTAGCAATGGCACGTCGCCACGATATGCCAGGGATTTTAGCGCGGTTAAATAGACAAGCAACACCCGATTTAGCGATAATAGTTGTCGGTTGTGCGATCGCGCTAATAGTTGTACTAGGCAATAATGTCAAAACTACTTGGTCTTTTAGTGCCTTTAATGTTTTGATTTACTACGCAATTACTAATCTTGCCGCTTTACAAATTCCTCCCCAAGAGCGCCTTTATCCCCAGTGGTTGGCTTGGATAGGGTTACTTGCTTGTGGGTTTTTAGCTTTTTGGGTAGAGTGGCAAATCTGGCTGCTGGGAATGGTTTTAATATTAGCCGGATTAGCATGGCAGCAGCTTATCCGGCGAGTTGCAACTTGATAAAAACTAGGGGAAAAATAAATCTCCCCGTCTTTTATTAGCGCCCTACTCCTACGTACCTAAATCCAGCCTTAATTAATGCTTCCCTGTCAAGAAAATTACGCCCATCAATCAATACCGGATTATTCATCAGACTAGCCATTTTAGCGTAGTCTAAGGTGCGGAACTGCGACCAATCAGTTACCAGTACCAAAGCATCGCAACCATCGGCTAAACGCTCGGCATCCGTCTCTACTAGCACCCCAGCAATGCCATCGCGCAAGCCACTTTGAGAAACAATCGGATCGTAGGCTTTAACAGTAGTTCCGAGGCGGTTGAGATGCTCGATTAAGTTCAGTGCTGGCGCGTCGCGCATATCGTCGGTATCTGGCTTAAAGGTAAGCCCTAGTAAGCCTACAGTTTTGCCTTTTAGTATTTTGAGGACTTGTTGCAGTTTTTCAACTAAAATCAGCCGTTGCCGTTGATTGACACTAACTGTGGCTTTGAGTAACTGGGCTTCGTAGCCGTAATCGTCGGCGGTGTGAACTAAGGCTGATACATCTTTAGGGAAACAAGAACCACCCCAACCGATACCCGCTTGCAAAAACTTGTTGCCAATTCGAGAATCTAACCCAATACCTTTAGCAACTTCGGTTACATCTGCACCCACGCGATCGCAAATATTGGCAACTTCATTAATAAAGCTGATTTTAGTAGCCAAAAAAGCATTAGCAGCATACTTAATCATTTCTGCGGAGCTTAAATCTGTAATCAGTACCGGAACTTCTGGGAGAGTAGAACCTGTGGCAAAACGATTGATAATTGGGGCATACAGTTCTTGCATCAGCGCGATCGCTTTGGGGTTATTGCCACCTAAAACAATGCGATCGGGGTTGAAGGTATCGTATACTGCCGAACCCTCGCGCAAAAATTCGGGATTGCTAACTACGTCAAACCCAGCTACTGGCTCTGTAGTAGCTTTTTCGTTAATGTTACCTGCACCCACTAATGTTTTCTGGCGATTGACAACCCCACTTTGCACAATCATTTTTACCCAGTCACCCGAACCAATTGGTACGGTAGATTTATTGACAATAACTTTGTAACTGCCGTCTAAATGTTCGCCAATACCACGCGCTACAGCCTCTACATAGCGAGTGTCGCTTTCCCCAGTCGGTAAGGGGGGTGTACCTACGGCAATAAACAAAATCTCTCCGTGAGCAACCCCTGCACCCAAGTCGGTTGTAAATTCTAACTGCCCCGATTGGCTAGAAGATTGCATAATCTCTGACAATCCTGGCTCAAAAATTGGCGACTGTCCAGCCTTCATTAACTTTACTTTTTCTTCGTTGTTATCAACGCAAATTACATGATGACCGATATGAGCTAAACAAACACCAGTAACTAAACCGACGTATCCTGTACCAATCACACAAACACGCATAAGTTATAATCCTTTAATAAAAATCGAGACGCTATCTATAAAATGCGTCAAGTTTTGCAAACTTGCGCTCCGAGGGTCGAAA
>CAJQOK010000468.1 GCA_905479905.1 uncultured Aliterella sp. | reverse complement strand
TTTGAGGAAAGTTTCTACTCCCAAAGCTGAGGCATAACGAGCAGCACCGGAAGTTGGCAAGGTATGGTTTGGCCCTGCTAAGTAATCGCCTACCGCTTCAGGCGTTGAGTAACCAAGAAATATTGCTCCAGCGTGACGAATATTTGGCAACAAATCCCAAGGTTCGTCTACTTCAAGCTCTAAGTGTTCGGGCGCAAATTCGTTAGATAGTTGTACTGCTACGTCTATGGAATCAACGATCGCAATTAAGCCATAATGGGCGATCGCTTTTTCTGTTAGTGTCCGGCGCGGGTGATCCTCTAACTGTCTCAGGGCGGCTGCTTGCACCTTTAAAGCTATCCGACTATCGGTTGTAAGTAAGATCGCCGCCGCCATCGGATCGTGTTCTGCTTGGGCTAATAAGTCGGCGGCGACGTGTTCGGGGTTTGCTCCACTATCGGCAATAATTAACACCTCCGACGGCCCAGCCAAAGAGTCAATACCTACGGTTCCATAAACTAATTTTTTGGCTAAGGTAACGTATATGTTGCCTGGCCCTGTAATCACGTTTACTTTGGGAATTGTCTCGGTTCCGTAAGCTAAAGCCGCGATCGCTTGCGCTCCACCGACGCGATAAATTTCTTGTACTCCCGCCTCTTGCGCCGCTACTAACACTGCGGCGTTGATTGTTTTCCCTATTCCTGGCGGTGTAACAATTACTCGCCTAGGAACCCCGGCTACCTTCGCTGGGATCGCATTCATCAATACTGTACTAGGATAAGCTGCTCTACCCCCAGGCACGTACAAACCCGCTCTATCTACGGGGGTATAACGTTTACCCAATACTACGCCCTGCTGCCCAAACTCTACCCACGACTTAGGGACGCGCTGACGATGGAATGCTTCGATATTTTGACAAGCTAAACGAATTGCCCCTAGCAACTCCTTTGATACTTGCTGGTAAGCCGCATCTAATTCCGAGCCACTGACACGCAAATCTTCTACTAAGAGTTCTTGGTTGTCAAACTCTGCTGTATAATGCAATACAGCTTTATCCCCCTGGCGTTTTACTGCCTGGAGAACTTCTCTTACTGTCGCTTCTTTGTGTTGCACCTGGTCGTCTTGGGTGCGATCGCAGATCCTTTGAAGTTCTGCTTGTACCTCGCCTTGCTGAGTAATAATTCGCAGCATGAAGTTCGCAATACAATCAATTTTGAAGTTAGTGCTAATAGTCGCAAGTTTCGCGCCGTTGTTCGTCATTTATTGACGCTGCAACTTTGCCGATTCTTACTACCTATACATAGCTTAACGCGGATTTTTCTTTTATATCTCTACCAATTATGGCAATATTGATGCTATATTGGTACATCTAGTATTTTGTCTATATAACCGTAGTTTTTCCTTAATTAATTGTGGCAAATATCAAGTCTGCTATCAAGCGCATCCAAGTCGCGGAAAGAAATCGCTTGCGTAATAAAGCTTATAAGTCAGCCGTCAAAACACTGATGAAGAAGTACCTCACCGCCGTAGACAGCTACGCGGCGAATCCTACTCCTGAGGCCAAGCAAGAAGTAGACAAGCATCTATCGGTAGCGGTGAGTAAAATTGACAAAGCCGTAAAATGCAAAGTCTTACATCGCAACAATGGCGCGAGGAAAAAATCCCTCCTAGCCAACAGTTTGAAAAGAAAAGAAGCCAGCCTCATCAACGCCAAATAAACGCATTTTTAGCGTTAGAATGCTCCAGCAACTAAGGACTAACAGCTAAAAAACATGAAGCTGATTGACTCTCACGTTCATCTAAATTTTGATGTGTTTGAGCAAGATTTAGAATTAGTGCGATCGCGTTGGCAAGAAAACGGTGTAGTCAAGCTTGTACACTCTTGCGTACAACCAAGCGAATTTACCCGGATTCAACAGTTAGCTAACACCTATCCTGAAATTAATTTTGCCGTAGGTTTACATCCACTAGATGCAGACAAATGGACAGAAGCAATGGCTGAGGAGATTACGGCGTTAGCTAAGTCTGATGTCAAAGTAGTAGCGATCGGCGAAACTGGGTTAGATTTTTACAAGGCAGATAATGAGACACAGCAGCGCCTAGTCTTTGAATCTCAACTAGAAATTGCTTATTCATTAAACCTTCCTGTAATTATCCACTGTCGGGATGCGGCGGTGCAATTAAAACAAATTTTGCATTCCTTTGGAGCCAGCCACTCTGAGCAAATTCGTGGTGTAATGCACTGCTGGGGAGGATCAAAGGAGGAAACCCAATGGTTTTTAGATTTGGGCTTTTATATTAGTTTTAGCGGTACAGTGACTTTTAAAAATGCTCAACAGATTCATCAAAGCGCTCAAATTGTCAGCCTCGACCGTTTATTAATCGAAACCGATTGCCCTTTTTTGGCTCCCGTACCTAAAAGAGGGACTAAACGCAACGAGCCAGCTTTTGTACTGCACGTAGCTGAAGCTATTGCTCAATTGCGCGGTGAAACGGTGGAAGAAATCGCTCAAATAACGACAGCTAATGCTTGTAAACTATTCAATCTCTCAGTTTAAGTCTAAAGCAACGCCTAAAGGGGAAAAAAGTCATAATAGTTAAAAGTCAGGCAATAGAATCAAATTTTGCTAAGAAAATATTAAAACGTACCAACTCAAACCCTTAAAGCTCTACAACCAAGGGATGCAACAAAGCAATGGCGATAAGTTGCCACTTTAATAAAATGTTGCAGGGCAAAAATTAAGGGTGCGATCGCCACACCGCCGATAGCAGCAAAAACCACCGTTGCAAAAGTTACACCCTAAAATGACAATACTATGAATCATTGCCTAAGTATAGAGCGTCAGAATTTACCGATTCCCAACTCAAAGGAACTAAAAACGTTTCTTGTTAGCAATTACTGCGTAACTGTTAGACAAAGCGCAATTAAGTAGAAGATTTCCGCCCGTTGAGTAAATACCAGCAGCAATTAAGTATAAAAACGCATGACCACCGATCAATACATTGAACCTGCCTTTTTGTTACCTGATCTAATCGACATTCAGCGTTCTAGCTTCCGTTGGTTTTTAGAAGAAGGATTAATAGAAGAACTTAATAGCTTCTCGCCAATTACTGACTACACAGGTAAATTAGAACTACATTTTTTAGGTAATAACTACAAACTTAAGCAACCGAAGTACGACGTAGACGAAGCAAAACGGCGCGATAGCAGCTACGCTGTGCAAATGTACGTCCCCACGCGGTTAATTAATAAAGAAACTGGGGAAATCAAAGAGCAAGAAGTATTTATTGGCGACTTGCCACTGATGACTGATCGCGGCACATTTATTATTAACGGTGCAGAACGGGTAATAGTCAACCAAATCGTGCGGAGTCCTGGAGTTTACTACAAATCTGAAGTAGATAAAAACGGTCGCCGTACTTACTCAGCTAGTTTAATTCCTAACCGGGGAGCGTGGTTAAAATTTGAAACTGATCGCAATGGCTTAGTTTGGGTCAGAATCGATAAAACCCGCAAACTGTCAGCCCAAGTGCTATTAAAAGCTTTGGGATTATCAGACAACGAGATTTTTGAATCTTTGCGCCATCCAGAGTATTTCCAAAAAACGATTGAAAAAGAAGGGCAATTTAGCGAAGACGATGCCCTAATGGAGTTGTACCGCAAATTGCGACCGGGCGAACCTCCTACAGTCTCCGGCGGTAATCAACTACTAGAATCGCGCTTTTTTGACCCCAAACGGTACGATTTAGGACGGGTAGGACGCTACAAAATTAATAAAAAGCTGCGGCTTTCGATTCCCGATACAACCAGGGTACTTACACCTATTGACATTTTGGCAGCCGTTGACTATCTAATCAACTTAGAGTTTGACATGGGTAGTATCGACGATATCGACCATTTGGGCAATAGACGGGTAAGAAGTGTTGGAGAATTGCTGCAAAACCAAGTCAGAGTAGGTTTAAATCGTTTAGAGCGGATAATTCGCGAACGCATGACCGTATCTGACCCCGATACCTTAACACCAGCGTCTTTAGTCAATCCCAAACCCCTAGTAGCGGCAATTAAAGAATTTTTTGGTTCTAGCCAACTAAGTCAGTTTATGGATCAAACCAATCCTTTAGCTGAACTTACGCACAAACGCCGCTTGTCAGCCCTGGGCCCTGGAGGCTTGACCCGCGAACGTGCAGGCTTTGCGGTTCGAGACATTCACCCCTCACACTACGGGCGGATTTGTCCGGTAGAAACCCCTGAAGGTCCAAATGCAGGGTTAATTGGTTCTTTGGCAACTCATGCGAAAGTCAATCAGTACGGCTTTTTAGAGACACCCTTTAGACCTGTAGAAAAAGGCATCGTCCAATTCGACAAAACCCCTGT
>CAJQOK010000467.1 GCA_905479905.1 uncultured Aliterella sp. | reverse complement strand
ATTGGGATGATAACGATGACAACTGGCTATAACTGCATGACAGGATTTTAAACTAACCGCCTTTACAGAATATGCAGAATTTGCAGAATTTTAAAAATTACTACGATATTTTAGGAGTACCTAAAGATGTTGCGTCGGAGGAAATCAAAAAGGTTTTCCGGCGACTGGCTAGGCAATATCACCCAGATTTGAATCCGGGAAACAAAGAAGCTGAGGAAAAGTTCAAAGATATTGGGGAAGCTTACGAAATCCTGGGCGATCCAAATAAGCGATCGCAATATGATCGTTTTAGTTTGTATTGGCAGCAGAAATCGCGCGGTAAAGCCGGAAAAAGTATATTTAAGCGCGGTACTCGTGAGGCAGAATTAGAGGAATTTGCTGATTTTGATAGCTTTATCGACCAAGTGTTAGGACGCAACAACAAAGCTGATAATGACAACGATCCTTTTCGTCCTGGTACGACAAAATATGCAACTACTGTTACTCCTCGTCCCAGTCGTCGCAATATTGAAGCTAAATTAATTGTCCCTTTAGAAAAAGCTTATGAAGGTGGTGCGGAAAGAATTAGGCTAGAAGACGGGCGTAGCCTTGAAGTTGATATGCCTCCAGGGATGTTTACTGGGCAAACTATCCGCCTGAAAGAACAAGGGGTAGGGGGGGGCGACCTATTTTTAAAAATTACCGTTTCTCCCCACGATTACTTTCAAATTGAGGGTAATGATATTGCTGTCAAACTTCCCATTACTCCCAGTGAAGCTGTATTAGGCAATCCGGTAGAAGTGCCAACTTTAGACGGTTTAGTACAAATGAATTTACCCGCCGGAGTAAAACCTGGTCAAAGGTTGCGTCTGGCAAATAAAGGTTACATTGATGACCAAGGTAGACGCGGCGACCAATTGGTAGAAATTCAGATTGTCATTCCTACAACTATTAGTCCTCAAGAAAAGGAATTGTACGAGAAATTACGACAAATTGAAACTCTTAATCCTCGTGCCGATTTGCTTGTGTAGATAATAAAACTAAAAGTAAAGTTTTTAGCAGCTTATAAATACAGTGCAGTTTTAGCTAAAGCCAATAGCATGGAACATTACATACTATCGTTACTTTTGTAGCCCTACCCAGTTTCTAATAATTTAATAATCTTTTGGGCGGTAGCGGGAGCTAACAAAACACCATTACGATAATGCCCAGTAGCCAGGAGAACGTTACTAAACCCCTCTAAAAGCTCAATTATCGGTGCAGGACGGGCTTCAGGACGCGGACGTAACCCCGACCATGTTTTGATGATAGTAGCTGTCGCTAACGCCGGACAAAAGGCGATCGCACTTTGTCTAACTTCCTCTAGTTTTTCGGCTTCAGGCACAACAATTCCTGATTCTAAGGGAAATTCTACTGTTGCGCCAATCCAGTATTCTGTTACAGGTCTAGTAGTTAAACACGGCACTATATGCACGTCGTTACCAGTAATTACAGGTTGAAAATCTTGATTTCCTAAACAGTTGGGCAGGCGAACGTGGATTGCTTGACCTAATACAGGTCTAAGATCGAGTAGAGGGGGAATTTGTAAGTTAGGTAGAGATTGCAACGAGCCTAACCCAGCAGCTACTACTAACCAATCTACTGATTTACCCTGTACTGATTTAACTGCATGGTGAAGATTAGTTGTAGTTAAATCGTATTGCAGAGCGGGGACATCAAAATCAAAAGTAACGCCCCGACTTTTTGCCGCATCTACCAAGGCTAAAGTTAGAGCTACAGGATCTACTTGTATATCTTGGGGAGAATAAATTGCTGTAGGGATATTTTGACAATTTATTTGTGGACAACTAGCTTGTAGTTTAGCGCCATCCCAAATTTCTAACTGCCATCCTTGCTGGGAGCGGGTTGCAGCTAATTGTTCCCATTTTGCTAAATCTTCTCCCACTGGGCAAAGTTTTAAAATTCCTTGTTGATTGTGAGGAATTGTTCGCCTATTTAGCGCCTCTAGTTCAGGAATTAAGGTTGTATAGCGCTCAATGCTGTGCGATCGCATTTGCCACGCTCTGCCTTTAGTTTTATGGCTAATGATGCCCATTAATACGCCTAAAGCGGCAGCCGTAGAGCCTTGGGCGGGTGGTTGTTTATCTAAAACGGTTACATTGAGTCCGGGAATTAAACTAAGCTCGTAGGCGATCATTGCCCCTACTACACCGCAACCGATAATTACTATGTGACTCATAATTGTTGAAAAAATAAAGACGTTTCTCTACAAGAAAAAATAAAGACGTTTCAGTGAAACGTCTCTACAACAGGGGTGAAACTTCTTTACTCGACAGGAGAAGGTAGAGCTTGCTTTGGAACTAAATCTATAAATTTATTGATATCTGCAAAGGCAGTTTGGTAATTGCGTATTGCTCCAGTAGTGCTATTTTCTTCAATGGATTGCTTGACTTTTACTAAGTCATCAAACAATTCTCGCGTAATTTCCCGCGCTTTTGTTTGGTCTGTAGGAAGCAAGTTGCGGGTTATATAAGTCATTTTTAACCGCAATTCACCCAAGGGGCCGTGAATAAAATTCCTGACTCCAATCCAATCTCGCCGTTGAATGAGGACGGGAATTTCACTCATGCGATCGCGCAAAGCGAGTAGAGTAGGGGCATATTCTTTAATTTGCTCGATTTGAGCCGGGGTATAAGTTGGCGGGGCTTTAGCCACTGTAGGACTACTACAACTAATTAAAAATACTGCCACCATAGCCAGAATTAATGACAAAATCGACCGAGAACGCACCATAACCTAAATTTTTTATCTGTTAGCGAACAGTGTCATTTTAGATCGCGAAGGAGCTTAATCGCCAAACAAAGGTAGTGTTGCAAATCCCTAGAGAAATTGACCGATTGAAGTTAGCATTAATCGCCGCCCAATTTCTCTAAAGTTTGATAAGCTGAAACACAATCGCCGTAATCTTTCTGGCGAGTATATCCCCACTACACCCTAGCCCCAGGAGTGTTTTTCTTGTGAATGCAGCAGAGGCGGCAACAAACCTAGAACTTACAAGTAAAATTGCCACCGTTGTCAATTTGTTTAAAAGTGAATTTCCCGAAATCAAGTCGGATCTCAAACCTTGGCACAATGATCCAGAAACTAGGGAATTAATCGATCCAGATTCGATTGATATTGGCTTGCATTTCCCTGGTAGAAGTAAGTTGTTTCAAAGTCGTAGCATTTTAATTCAAATTCGGTTTTATGAAGATCCAATAAATAATCAAGTTTCTTGCATTGGCGTAGAAGCGGCGGGTTTCGATCATCGAGGCAAACAATGGCGGCTTTCTACGGTGGAAGACTGGCGCTGTGAAGGTGAAACTCAACCTAAACCCGAAGCCAGCGCCCAATTAAAACAATTTTGTCGGCAGATTATTGAAGTATTTAATAATTAAAGTTTTTTACTAGGGCTACAGCCGCAATCAACGCCGTAAGCTGAATTGTAGGTAGTGTTACGTTTACCAAACCAACTGTAACGATTGTCGCGGATTTGTTCGTAAATGCGATCGCCTGCCCACTTTAATCCTGGTAAAAGTCGGTAAGCGGTGACAAATACTCCCCCCAATGGCAATAATTCCCCAATTTTTTCGGCGGCGGCGCTGCCTTGCCAACGTCTTTCGGGGGCGCTGGCATCAATGACAATCATCCCTAATTCGCAATTGTTAGGTGTAATATCCCAACGCTTGAGTGTGTCTTCTGCTTGCATTGGTGCGTATTGAAATAATTTACCCTGATCTATTGTTTCGAGAATTTGGACTAAATTTGTACAGAGGTTGCAGTTGCCGTCGTAGATGACGTAATAAGTCATGTAAATATGTGTTTTAAGTACATTTCCTATTCTAGAATCTATAAACCTTACGCAGTTCAAGCTTACTGTAAGAAAAACCAAGACTTGGGGGGTCTGCCCCCCAAACCCCCCATTGGGGGACGAGTTGCCTCCCCCAAACCCCCTGCAAAAGGGTCTTGTCGGTGAGTGGAGTAGATTTCGGCAAGCGGCTTTCTATTGGGTTGCGATCGCAAGTCTCTCTACAAGAGCTATAATGCCAAGCTAAACGAGTGTACAGGGAAAAGATAATGGCAGACTGGCATGAAATTAGCGGGGGCATAACTGCACCTAAAGGCTACCGGGCGGCAGGAATAAAAGCAGGCCTGAAACCTTCGGGTTTGCCAGATTTGGCGCTAATTTTATCTGATGTAGATGCGATCGCAGCAGGTGTCTTTACTACGTCTCAAGTCCGTGCTGCCTGTGTAGACTACTGCCGTCAGCTACTACAAGCTAAACCTAGCGCTCGTGCCATTCTCTGTAATGCTGGACAAGCAAACGCCGCTACGGGTTCTCAAGGCTGGCTAAATGCTCTTGAAAGTGCCATGCTGTTAGGTCAAGCTTTTGGTATTCCTTCAGAATCAGTTTTACTCGCTTCTACCGGGGTAATTGGGCAACAAATCAAAATGGAAGCTATGCGATCGGGCATTCCTCAACTCGTGGCGGCGGCTTCTGATACTGGCAGTGATGCGGCAGCTAGTGCGATTGTTACTACGGATTTAGTGACAAAATCTATTGCTTTAGAAACTACGTTTAGCGATCGCCCGGTACGCATTGGCGGCATCTGTAAAGGGTCGGGAATGATTCACCCCAATATGGCTACACTCCTAGCTTTTGTAACTTGCGACGCGGTGGTTTCTCCGGCTTTGTGGCAACAAATGTTAAGCCGCGCAGCAGATAAAAGTTTTAACCAAATTACTGTTGATGGCGATACGAGTACCAATGATTCCCTCATTGCCTTAGCCAATGGACAATCTCGCACTCCGGCAATTACAGAAATGAACGCAGAGGCGGAAAAGTTAGAGGCAATGTTAACGGCTGTCTGTCAGCATTTGGCAAAAGCGATCGCTCGTGATGGTGAAGGTGCTACTTGTTTGATTGAGGTGCAAGTTTCTGGCGCTACCGATGAAAAAGCAGCTAGGCAAGTTGCTAAAACTATTGTCGGCTCTGCTTTATTCAAATCTGCCGTTTTTGGACGCGATCCTAATTGGGGCAGAATAGCGGCGGCGGCAGGGCGCGCTGGTGTCCCTTTTGAACAAGAGAACTTACGGATTATGTTAGGGGATTTTTTACTAATGGAAAATGGTCAACCTCTAGCTTTTGATCGCGTAGCAGCGAGTAACTATATGAAACAAAAAGCAAGTAGTGTTGTTCCCCAGGGAAAAGTTAGTGTCAATAGTAGTAACGATTTATTATTAGTTGATGATGGTGAATCTGTACCTTTTGAACGCAGCGCTGCTAGTCGTTATTTAAAAGATGACACAATTTTAATCTCTGTCAGCATTGGCAATGGTTCGGGAACAGGTACGGCTTGGGGTTGCGATCTCAGCTATGATTACGTAAAAATTAATGCCGAATACACTACTTAAGCGCGCCAATCTATCTTAAATCGCTGCTTGCGGAAGTAAAAAAGACTCCGCCTTTTTGCCTATTGTTGTAATGATATAAGGTGCGAATCGGTTATGGGATGGGAAAATCGCTGTTTTATTTTGTTTATGTTTTGACAAAATTACTGTTCAAACTAATCAGAACTTCAGCTAATTTTGATTTGAAGTAGATATGGGTTTAAGAAGCAACCAGCTTACAAAAAAGAAAGATGCAGTAAAAAGCTGCACTATATCTACGGCTGACAAATATCCATCGGCTAGACAAGCAATACTTCTATCAGTGATTCCAAATAACCAAGACGAAGTACCAAGCAGCCAAATTCCATTTTTTAAGTTATCTAAAAATAGTGTAGCTTCTGACGATTGCTGATTATTCATTACGCTAGTCTTTTTTGGAGATGATTTTAGATTTAGATAACCCTGTTTGCACAAGGCAGACAACTTTGCACTTTGTCTACCCTTAGATTTTTACTTTAAGAAATATCTCTTTTGTTTGCCATTACTCTAAAGAAGTATTTAGATGTATTGACAATACGTACATTAGCCTTTATAGCGAGATATTCAAAAGATGCCTTATTTGGGCTGATCCTAGGGATTTAGCTTAATTGCCTAAAAGGATAGATTGACAAAAAAAATACCTGCAAAAGTAGCAAAAGCTACCTAATAAGATATGCCTTTAGATAGATGAAAGTTAGATTAATCGGCAGGATTGGCAGTTATGTCTTCAGATACTTAATAGTTAACTGATAAATAGCTTTAATAAAGAAAAAGTAAAAGAAAATCCATGACTGTTGCCCAGCTAGATAATCAAGAAAAAGAAATATTTAAGGCGCGAAATCTGCCAATTTTAGGATTAGTCTGTATCACGGCTTCCAAAGAGATTCGCTACCGGACAATTACCCGCACTCGCTATTTAAAACTAAGCGAAACTGAACGCCAAACTACGCTCACAAGTCTTTATAGTGACAATATCAGTCGTTTAGATAAAGCTATAGATTTTTGTCAGCAACACTCAATTAAACTTTATAGGCTACCTTCTGGGTTGTTTCCGATGAGCGATTGGGAAGACAATTTAGGCGAAACAATCCTTGAATCAATGAGTGCGCAATTAGCTTTAATTGGTGCAAAAGCCCAACAATTAGGTATTAGATTAGTTTCTCATCCCGATCAATTTGTGGTTTTAAGTTCCGATTCTGAGCAAGTATTGGCAAATAGCATCAAAATCTTGGAAGGACACGCAAAAATCTTTGATTTACTGGGCTTACCGCGAAGTCCTTGGGCATTAATGAATATTCACGGTGGCAAATCGCAAAGAATAGATAGGTTAGTCGAAGTATTAGCAGAATTACCAACGCATATCCGCGATCGCTTAACCTTTGAAAATGACGAATACTCTTATAGTTCCGCAGAAATTCTAGAAGTATGCAAAAAGTCGGGCGTACCGATGGTATTTGATGCTCATCATCACATTTGCCACGAAGGTTTGACAACCTACGACGATCCCTCGGTAGCTGAAATGTTTTATGCAGCTAGAGAAACTTGGACTAACCCAGATTGGCAATTAGTACATATTTCTAACGGACAAAATAGTTTTGGCGATCGCACTCACAGCGATTTTATTACTGATATGCCTAGCGTATACCGCGAAGCACCTTGGATCGAAATTGAAGCAAAAGCTAAAGAGGAAGCGATCGCCCGTGTAGAAGCCGAATGGCTTATGAGAAAATAAATTTTAACTCCGTCGTACCGCTATCTATGCTTGCAATCGACTTTGGGACAAGTAATACTTGTGTAACTCGCACTAATCCTGTTTCTGGACAATCGGAAACTCTGAGCATTCCTGGCTTATCTCAGCAAATTGGCACTAATCCGCCTTTAATTCCTAGCCTCGTGTACGTAGAAAATGCCGCCGAAGGTAAAGTATTAATCGGGCAACAAGTACGCGATCGCGGCTACGATAGTAAAAACGATCCAAGATTTTTCCGCAGCTTCAAACGCGGTATTGGCGCAAATATTCAGGGCTTTTTACCCAAATTAGACGGACAAATTATCACTTTTGAG
>CAJQOK010000466.1 GCA_905479905.1 uncultured Aliterella sp. | reverse complement strand
AGTTGCCGTGAGTTAGCATCACTCCTTTGGGCGTACCTGTAGAACCAGAGGTATATTGCAAAAACGCTAAGGTATCTGTGTCTATACAAGGCTGTTGCCAAGCATCTTCTACACCCGGTTCTAGGTTGTCAGTAGTTAGCCACTCCAAGGAATCTGAATCTATTAGCAACTGGACTGTAGAACAAATAGCCGTTGTTGTTAAGGCAATCTGTGCTTGGGCATCGGCAACAATTGCTTTAATTCTGGGCGTGTTGCGTTGATTGCGAGGTGGGTAAGCGGGTACAGCAACAACTCCGGCGTACAAACAGCCGAAAAATGCTGCCAAATAATCTAAACCTGGTGGATATAGTAATAATGCGCGATCGCCTGCTGCTCCTTTTGCCTGCAATTGAGATGCGATCGCCCGCGCCTGGCTATCCAACTGCTGATAAGTCAGCGTTGCTTTTACATTCTCCCCATCAACCAAAAATGTAAAAGCCTGTACATCCGATTGGGTAACGCTTCTATGGCACAGAAGTTCTACAAAGGTCAAAAAATTACCAGTGATTTTTTTGTCGCCGTTATCGAATAGTGTAAGCCCGCTATCAAACATTAAAATCCACCCTTAAAAATCTTTATGGGGACAAAACCTTGTCCGTTCTCCTAGGCAATCTGCTAAATGCCTTCGTTGCGATCGCATCTAGTTTGCCCTCTCGATCTAGTTTATCGCTAGTCTTTCTCAATTACACAAAATTACTTTAGGACGTTAATCGCATTTAACCCCTGTATATTTACAAATATTTGCAATAAAGTAAAGCATTTAAAAATTTAACTATTCCTCTCTTAAGACAGAGCAGAGCCATTTAGGCTTTGAAAGCCCGATCTTTTTATTTTTGCCTAGATAAATTTTATATTGAAGCTTGGGCGCTAAAACCCATGTATAGCTTAGTTTTTCCAAGTATTTAACTTAAGTTTTATGAGGAATTTTAAATTTAAGATTGGCTACCCACTTTTAAAAATGCAAATAGTTTGCAATAATCACTTTTGACCGTAATAAGTATTATTTGCAATAAGCTCAGAATCTACTAGCCTAAGTAGTGCCAAGAATATTCAACTAAGTACCAATCGACTACGGCTAGTAAAGGGCAGTTAATGGGGTTTACAAAGTGGAGCTACAGAAGTTACTTCCGATGCTATTGGTTTCAGGTTTAGCTGGGGTATTGGCGATTGATTCCGCCCTTGCTGGGGAGGTAAAAATA
The DNA here is from genome assembly GCA_905479905.1 of uncultured Aliterella sp. Lineage (GTDB taxonomy): Bacteria > Cyanobacteriota > Cyanobacteriia > Cyanobacteriales > Chroococcidiopsidaceae > Aliterella. The sequence continues at coordinate 4,598 of CAJQOK010000466.1, read as the reverse complement.
AAGCGAGTCCAAAGACAAGCGATCGCTCAGTTAGCACAAACACCAGCAGTAGTACAAATTACTGGAGTTGAAATTAACCCTACCGATCTTGGGATTGAGCTAATATTGCAAGCTGCCAACAGCGATAAGTTGGAAATTGTCGAACGCACGGAGGGAAACAGTTTTATTGCTGAAGTTAAAAACGCTCAATTGCGCTTACCATCGGGGGCTACCTTCAACCAAGACAAACCTGTAAGTGGAATTGCTAGCGTAACAGTTACTAACACTGATGCTAATACTATCCGCGTCACCGTAAACGGAGAAAATGCCGCACCACAAATTGAGTTATTTGATGGCGACGAAGGGTTAATATTTGGAGTTGTACCAACAGCAAATACAGCCCAAACTCCGCGCCAATCTGCTCCTACTACCCCCGCAGAACCAGATACAGAATTAGAAGAAGCACAAACACTCCCCGCAAAACCAAATACAGAAATAGAGGAAGCGCACTCGCCCCCAGCAGAACCAGAGGAAATACCGGAGATTCGGGTTACGGGGAGGCAGGACGACGGTTACAACATTCCTGAAGCAACAACAGCCACTAGAACAGATACGCCAATCCGCGACATTCCTCAATCTATTCAGGTAGTACCGCGACAGGTTTTAGAAGATCGACAGGTGACTCGGTTAGAAGAAGCGTTGCAAAATGTTAGCGGCGTATTTTCGGGAAATAACTTCGGCGGTACTATCGACAACTTTAATATTCGAGGTTTTGCAGATTCAACGACCTTAAGAGATGGATTCAAGGACAGCTTTACAGAAAGCGGTCTAATTTTGCGAGATCCAGCCAATATCGAACAAGTGGAGGTACTAAAGGGCCCGGCTTCCGTTCTCTACGGCAATGTTGAGCCGGGAGGTGTAGTCAATGTTGTAACTAAAAAACCGTTGGCAGAACCTTATTACAATGCCAATTTAGCGATAGGTACTTATAGTTTTTATCGCCCTAGCATTGACTTATCTGGGCCATTGACCCCAGATCAACAGTTGCTTTATCGGTTGAATATTGCTTACGAAAATGCTGGCAGTTTTCGAGATTTTGTTAACAGCGAACGAGTTTTTGTTGCTCCGGTATTTAGTTGGCAGATTGGTCAGCAAACTGATTTATCAATTAATACTAGCTATTTGTACGACAGACGGACATTTGACCGGGGTATAGTTGCGATTGGGAAAGGAGTGGCGGATATTCCACGCGATCGCTTTTTGGGTGAACCTGGAGACTTCCGCCAGAGCGAACAAACAAATATTAGTTATAACTTAGAGCATCGATTTAACGACAATCTTAAAATTCGCAATGCTTTTCAATACTTACAAAATAACGAAACCGTTAAAAATACCAACGCCCTAGAATTAAACGAAGAAACTGGAGAGCTATCGCGCGATTACTTTGATAATGCTAACGCCTTTAAAATCTATGCAATGCAGACTGAGCTAACTAACAAATTTAATACAGGCTCCGTCGAGCATCAGTTAGTAGTTGGATTCGATTTGCAAAGAAGTACCCTAGAAGGTTTTTTTAAAACACCTTCAGATGCTTTCGATACTTCAATAGAGGCTCGTTTCACACCCAGCATTAACATCTACGATCCCATTTACAACCAGCGTCCGCGACCAGATCGTTTTGAGCTAATCTTTTTGCGAGATGACAAAACCACTGTCAATTTATTAGGTATTTTCCTCCAAGATCAAATTGCCATAACTGACAATCTCAAATTTTTGATTAGCGGTCGATTTGATAGCGTGACTCAAGAAGTGGACGACAAATTGAACGAGAGCGAAACTAGCCAATCAAATGATGCTTTTAGTCCGCGTATCGGTATTGTCTACCAACCTGTTGAACCAGTTTCACTTTATGCCAGCTACAGCCGTTCGTTTGCTCCTAATAGTGGTATTCGTGCTGACGGCTCGTTATTGGAACCGACGCGCGGAACTCAATACGAAGTAGGCGTTAGAACTCAGTTAAATGAGAGGTTCACTGCTACCTTGGCAGCTTATCAAATTACCAAAACTAATATTTCCACTGCCGATCCCATTGAAGAAGCCTTTAGTATCGCAATCGGCGAACAGCGCAGTCGGGGAATTGAATTAGATGTTGCGGGGGAAATTTTGCCAGGATTAAATGTTATTGCAGCTTATAGCAATACTAGCGCTGAAATTACTGAAAGCACTGATTTTACAGTGGGCAATAAGATTCCCAATGTGCCGCGCAATCAAGCTAGTTTGTGGACGACCTACGAGCTACAAAATGGGGATTTGCAAGGGTTAGGGTTTGGTTTGGGTTTTTATTATGTAGACTCTAGATTAGGAGATTTGGATAATAGCTTCCAGTTGCCAAGTTATGTTCGTACCGATGCAGCGATTTTTTACCGCCGAGATAATTGGCGAACCGGAATCAATGTACAAAACTTATTTGATGTTGGCTATTTTGCTACTAGCGAAATTGGCAGAAATACAGTTATACCTGGTGCGCCAATAACCGTTATTGGTTCATTTTCTATTGAGTTTTAGTATGCTCCGCCGCACTGCTTTTAAATTACACCGCTATCTGGGATTAGTTGCCGGACTAATTATAGTAATTGTTGGTTTGACGGGTAGCTTGCTAGTATTTAGGCATGAAGTCAATCATTTTCTGCTGCAATCTCAGTTTGGGCAAATAGTTCCTCAACGGCAACAGGTATCGATTTTATCGGTTATTGATACAGTCAAGGCAGCTTATCCAGAATCTAAGTTTACATTGAGTTTTTTCGATCTACCAACTCAAGCAAACGCGCCAATTAGAGTTGAATTAGGATCGGAAAATCAACCTACAACGGAAGTAATTGTTAATCCTTATACAGGCAAGATATTAGGCGATCGCATTCCCCAATATGCCATTATGGACATTGTTTATAATCTGCATAATGCTTTATTAACCGGGGAAACTGGGACAATCATTGTGGGAATTGCCGCTTTTTTCTTGTTGGTACTAAGTATTACGGGTATTATCCTTTGGTCTGGTTGGCGTAAGTTAATTGCTGGGTTCAAAATTAAAACTAATGCTTCGATCAAAAGACTTAACTTTGATATCCATAAAGTAGTCGGAATTATTGCGGCTATTTTTCTAGCAATCAATGGTTTTACTGGCTTTTGCTGGAATTTTTACACTTACACTCAACCGATAATTTATGCAGCTACATTTACGCCTACCCCCCCAGAACCGAAATCTAAACCAATGGAGGGAAAATCAACTATAGCGATCGCCAAAATGTTGAAAGTTGCAGACGAGGCTTTACCAGGTGCTAAAACAACCTATATCAGTTTTCCTAGTACGCCGGAATCGGTATTTATGGTAGGTAAACAGTTTCCTGAAGAAAAAGAAGTCTGGCGCAGTCGAGTTTATTTAGATCGATATACCGGAGAGGTATTGCAGCTTAGAAATTCGCGATCGCTTTCTTTAGGCGATGAGGTAGTAGATGCTTTTAATCCTTTACATTTTGGAACGTTTGGCGGTTTACCAACCCGGATTCTTTACTTTTTTGTGGGGCTTACACCATTGATTCTATTTATTACTGGTTTAGTGATGTGGTGGGAGCGACCTAAAAATTCGTTAGCCCAAAAAAGGAGAAAGTTAGAAAAGTTAAATTGCAAATAAGATTCTTTGACAAATAGTGTTAGAAAACAGGAGAAAAAATATGTATCAAGATGAAACAATAGACAACACAATTTATAAAGTTGTAGTCAATCATGAAGAACAATATTCGATTTGGTCTGTAGATAGAGAAAATCCCCTCGGCTGGAAAGACGCGGGTAAAAGCGGTTTAAAACATGAATGCTTGGAATATGTTAGAGAAGTTTGGACAGATATGCGACCTTTAAGCTTAAGGAAGAAGATGCAAGATTCTGCTCGTTAGAGTTTTACAAGTCTTGGTTAGTTCTATCTAGCCAAGATCAAAATGTAATTATGACCTCTGTTATTTGCAATCCCAATTCTCAAGCTGCGGTGAGATTATTTTGTTTCCCCTACGCAGGCGGTAGTTCTTCGCTGTTTCGCAGGTGGAGAGATACTTTACCTACAAATATAGAAGTTTGTCCGGTGGAATTGCCTGGACGCTTGAACCAGAGGGAGAAATCGCCGTTCACGCGTCTGGAACCATTGGTAAAGGAGATCGCCATCTCTTTATTACCCTATCTTGAAAAACCCTTTGCTTTTTTTGGTCATAATATGGGGGGATTAGTCAGTTTTGAACTGGCGCGTCTTTTACGAGCAAAGTACAATTTGCAGCCAGTTTCCTTATTTATATCTGGTCGCCGCGCTCCGCAAATTCCTAGGACTGCTGCACCTATCCATGCTTTACCCCTACCAAACTTTTTAGCCCAACTGCGTTGTCTCAACGGTACTCCTGCCACAGTGCTAGAGAACACCGAATTAATGCAAATACTTGTACCGATTTTGCGGGCTGATTTTGCAGTTTTGGAAAATTATACTTATATTGACGAGCCACCGTTGGATTGTGCGATCACAGTTTTTGGTGGCTTAGAAGATAAAGAAGTAAGTTATGAAGAATTAGCCGCCTGGCGCAAAC
>CAJQOK010000465.1 GCA_905479905.1 uncultured Aliterella sp. | reverse complement strand
TATAACGCACAAATTTTAAAGCTTTTAAATGTAATAAATGAGACAATAGGCAAATTCAATTCATGGTAACTTAAGCAATAAAGTAAAAAATATGAATGCAATCTTAGCTGTTAAAGACTTGAAAGTCGTCTTTTCAGGATTTCAAGCTCTTAAAGGAATTAACTTAGAAGTCGGCGAACGAGAAATTGTCACAATTATTGGCCCTAATGGTGCGGGGAAAAGCACCCTTTTAGATGCGATTGTAGGTAAATCTCCCGTAGCTTCTGGTCATGTATACTATCGTGGTAAAGAAATTACTAACAAAAATCGTTACGAAATTGCCCGAATGGGAATTGGACGCAAGTTTCAAAATCCAAATGTTTACAACGATCTCACAGTATTTGACAATATCCTACTTGCACTTAAAGGAACTCACTCAGTTTTAGCTTCAATTAAATCGAAGTTAACGAAACTAAAAAAAGCAAGAATTGAGGTAGTTTTAGAACAAATTGGCTTGCTAGATAAAGCTTATACCAAAGTTTCATCGCTTTCTCATGGACAGAAACAGTGGGTAGAAATTGGCATGGTAATTGCTCAAGATCCCACAGTAGTATTATTAGATGAACCAACGGCGGGGATGACTTCGGAGGAAACCCATTCGACAGGCGAAATTATTAAATCTATCGCCGAAGATCGCTCAGTAATAGTAATTGAGCATGATATGGAATTTGTTAAACAAATTGCTCAAAAACTTGTAGTTTTACATCAAGGTGAAAAACTAATTGAAGGATCGGTTCAAGAAGTTCAAAATAATGCACAAGTTATCGAGGTTTATTTAGGTCGTGAACGAATCGATGTCGCTGCTTAAGCTTACAAATGTATCGGCGGGTTATGGGCAAACTCCGGTTTTGGTTAACGTTGATATGACGGTAGAAAAAGGAGATATAGCTTGTATATTAGGTCGCAATGGCATGGGTAAAACAACGCTGTTGCGGAGTATTATCGGTTTGAATAAAGTTATTAAAGGGGATATAGTTTTTGATGCAGATGACATAACTAATATTCCCACTTATAAGCGATCGCGTTACGGAATTGCTTTTATTCCCCAAGGACGCGAAATCATCCCTTACTTATCGGTTTTAGATAATTTGAAATTGGGATTAGCCGCTAGTAAAAAAAAGCTGAAAAAAATACCTGACGAAATATTTGAGTTTTTCCCGATGTTAACGCAGCATCTCAAGCGCCAGGGGGGATTACTAAGCGGTGGACAACAACAGCAATTAGCGATCGCGCGGGGGCTAATGTGCGACCCGCAAATTATGCTCTTAGACGAGCCAACTGAGGGCATCCAGCCATCAATTGTCCAAGAAATAGATGCAACCCTCAAACGGATAAATCGGGAGAAAGGGATAACGCTATTAGTTGTAGAACAAAAAATTGATTTTGCCAAACAGTTAGCGCAAAAGTTTTTTATTATGGAAAAAGGTGCGATCGCAGCAAAAGGCAATACTAGCGATCTGACGGATTCTTTAGTAAGGCGATACTTGACAGTTTAAGTTAACTGACAAAAAAATGTAGGAGCGCTATATATAGCGCTCCTATATCCAAGAAGTTATTGCTTATTTAAGTAATATTGACATTTTAAGAAAGGGGGATATTACCCCTAATAGCTAGTCAAACAACTTTTAAACCGCGATTATCCACCGATAATTGTGCGCTTAATTGTTTCACCGACACCCTCGACAGCTTGAGAAATACCATCAACGATATTAGGCGCAGCATCGCTCGTCTTTTGCATTGCTGGAGAACTAGGAGTTCCATGCAGTCTTGGATCGGGTTGTGGTGGTGTTGGTACAGGCCCTAGGGGTTGAGGATTAGCTACATACTCAAACTCGCCTTTTCCATCCATCGACGTACCTTTAGCCCAACGACCTTCAGAGCTTTCTTCGCCTTCTGAGTTATTCCAGAACTGATAAGCCGCCTCTTTCTTGCCATATTCGTAGGCAATCTTGGGAACTACCATTTCCTCAAATCCTTCGCTTTGCAAGTCTTCAATCGCCGCTAACCACTGGTTTTGGTGCATAGTGTCACGGGCAATCATATAACTAAGGTGATCTTTTACGCCTGCGTCGTCGGTCATTTCATACAACCGTACCGCCTGTAATAGACCTTGAGATTCTGCATGGAGATTAGAGCGGAAATCGGCTAATAAGTTGCCACTGGCAATGATGTAGCGACCATTCCAAGGAACGCCAACGCTGTCCTCAGGCATACCACCTCCACCGGATACAATTGTATGCTTTGGACTCATAGCCGCCGCCATAATCACATCCCTTGGATTAGTACCTCCCATAACTGCACCTACTACGGGGTCTTTTGCACCATCTTCTTGCATTTTGATCGGTGCTTTATCCAGCAGATGAGCCATCATCGTAGCTAGCATCTCGACGTGACCAATTTCCTCAGTACCAATGTCCAGCAGCATATCTTTGTACTTAGCAGGTCCACGACAGTTCCACCCCTGGAATAAGTACTGCATCATCACGGTCATTTCTCCCATAGGCCCGCCTATAAGTTCTTGCAGTTTTTTAGCATAAACTGGGTCTGGACGATCTGGAGGAGTAAAATATTGCAGTTGCTTTTTGTGATAAAACATTGATTGATTACCTGATTTTTAGCACCTAAAGCAAATTTAAGTAATGCTAATATTTGCTAGGGTTTTTACTCTTTTATGAAACTACGCAAATAGGCTTCCAACATCAGTCAGGAGTAAGACAATGACATATCCATTGGGTATAGGTATTTGTTCTCAAATAGTGTTTATATCACCTAAATAATTTTGTAGCGATCGCCTTTTTGGTTGTTCCGTATCTTTCTAACCTGAACGCAGGATAGACAAGGCGATCTAATACGGCTAAACGTTGTTATAGAAAGTCGATTGCGCTAATTTAAAGCAATTACTCGGTTTCAATTAGAACCGTAACCGCAGCTATAGCAATTAGCATTTCATCGTTTTTATCATCAAGTGAAGCGATCGCGCGACCTTGAACCACCATACCTCCAGACTCTACAGTTAAAGACTTGCGACCAAAGGGAAGTACAGCTAAAACTTCAGCTTCTCGTACTTGCTCTGGGTAAGGTACGGCTATTTTGACTTCGACAATCATTTGATCAGGATCGCTCAAGCCTACTACTTCCCAAACACCAGGCAAAGCATTATGAGCGATCGCATTTCTTACAGCCCTTGCTGCGGCTACAGTTGGTTCTTGCCCATGCTGGTCAATTCCCATACCCATTTCGATAATTAAGCGTTTACGAGCCATAGTAATTTCCAAAAACTTCCTTATAAGAAATATGCAGCAAAACCTATGACTTTAGTTTTATTGTGTGAATAACCGTGCCAAACTTGGCAACGCTTCGCCATAAGTTGGATGAATATGGACAGACTGCTCTAATAATTGCCATGTCGCCCTTGCTTCTATTAAGTCTAGAAACACATGAACGATCTTTACAGCTTCATAACCGACTAAAGTTACCCTAGCCATTCGGGATTTTTGGCGGTGCTGTCAAATTGACTTGTAGTTTTAAATAATTCGTACTTACCTTTTGCTGCGGCGGTGCGCGTTTTATTTAATAATGCTTGTACTTGCTCTTGACTCATAGGCTTAAAGGTGCGGACTGCCTCCAGCGCTTGATCTAAGATTTGCATATTTTCAAAGCCAGTAATAACCGTTGAAGTGGGCAAATTCATTGCGTAATGCAGACATTCAATCGGTTTAACCGTATTGCTCTTAAGAATGTAGGGATCGCCCATTGATTTCATTCCCAACACCCCAATTTGATTTTTGACCAAAATAGGGAGAACTTGCTTCTCAAAGCTTCTAAAATGAGCATCCATAACATTCAGGGGCATTTGTACAGCATCAAAACGAAAGTTGTTTTGGGCAGCAACTTCTAGCATCCTCAGATGAACTAACGGGTCTTTATGCCCTGTAAAGCCAATGTAGCGAATCTTGCCTGCCTTTTGCGCCTCAATTACCGCCTCCATCGCACCACCAGGAGCAAATATGCGATCGGGATCTTCCATGCGGATGATCTCATGATGTTGCATTAAGTCAATGCGATCGCTCTTTAACCGTTTTAACGATTCATTAATCTGCTTTGTAGCCTCGGCTTTCGTCCTACCATCAATTTTGGTCATTAAAAAGACTTTATCTCTGTACGTGCCTTGCAACGCCTTACCCATGCGGATTTCGCTACCGCCCTTATGGTAATCCCAGGAGTTGTCCATGAAGTTAATGCCGCGATCAATGGCACTATGTATTAGTCGGATTCCGTCTTGCTCCTCTTTTGGTCGTCCGATGTGATGCCCCCCCAAACCAATCACAGAAACTTGTTCGCCCGTGCGCCCTAAAGTTCTGTATAACATTTCTCCTTTTTTGATTTGAGCTTGGGTTGGTTTGCTTTGAGCTAAGGCTGGTTGAGCAATTTCTTTCGCGGCGGCTAATGCAGCTACAACTAAACCTGATGTAGAAGCAGCTTTTAGTAAATCTCGTCTGCTGAACTCCATAAATGTCTCCTAACAAAGTAATACTTAAAACACTAACAAGACGCGCCTACACTAGACTGCCCATAATGTAGACCTGTGGAGTGTCCATTACTCCACAGGTCTACGAGTTAAAAACTAAGCTGACTTATGCTGGTA
>CAJQOK010000464.1 GCA_905479905.1 uncultured Aliterella sp. | reverse complement strand
CATTACCCATTACCCATTACCCATTACCCATTACCCATTACCCATTACCCATTACCCATTACCCATTACCCATTACGCTTTAACTGGTTCTTTTGCCAAGAATTTCTCTAATTCTGTCAGTGCGTCAGCGTCTACTTTTGTTTGCATTGGACAAAACTTTGGCCCACACATTGAGCAAAATTCCGCAGTTTTGTATATGTCTGCGGGTAAAGTTTCATCGTGGTATTCCTTCGCCCGTTCTGGATCTAAAGATAGTTCAAATTGGCGATTCCAATCGAAGTTGTAACGAGCTTTAGATAACTCGTCATCTCTATCTCTAGCGCCAGGTCGATGACGGGCAATATCGGCGGCGTGGGCAGCGATTTTGTAGGCAATCAACCCATTCCTTACATCTTCGGCATTTGGTAGCCCTAGATGCTCTTTAGGGGTCACGTAGCACAACATCGCTGTACCATACCAACCCGCCATTGCTGCGCCGATTGCTGATGTAATATGATCGTAGCCGGGAGCAATATCTGTAACTAAGGGGCCTAAAACATAAAAAGGTGCTTCGGAACACTCCTCCATCTGTTTTTTGACGTTAAACTCGATTTGATCCATCGGCACGTGTCCTGGCCCTTCTACCATGACTTGAATGTCATCTTCCCAGGCGCGGCGAGTTAGTTGCCCTAAAGTTTTTAATTCGGCTAATTGCGCTGCATCCGAGGCATCGTGAGCGCAACCAGGACGCAGAGAATCACCCAAACTAAAAGATACATCGTACTTTTTAAATATTTCGATGATGTCGCTAAAGTGGGTGTATAGAGGATTTTGTTTGTGATGGTGCAACATCCACCGCGCCAAAATTCCGCCGCCCCGCGATACAATTCCCGTTAAGCGATCGCGCACTAAAGGCAAATGCTCAATTAGTATCCCAGCGTGAATAGTTTGATAATCTACTCCTTGCTGGGCGTGTTTTTCGATAATGTGCAAAAAGTCGTCGGCGGTAAGACTTTCAATTGTGCCGTGAACGCTCTCTAATGCCTGATATACTGGCACTGTACCAATAGGTATAGAAGACGCTTCAATAATGGCGGTGCGAATTTCATCTAAGTTTCCCCCTCCGGTGGATAAATCCATCAGAGTATCAGCGCCATACTTAACTGCTAAATGTAACTTAGCAACTTCTTCCGCCAAATCTGAAGAATTGGGCGACGCGCCAATATTAGCATTGACTTTGCACTTTGAGGCAATTCCAATCGCCATCGGCTCTAAATTGGGATGGTTGATATTTGCTGGGATAATCATTCGTCCCCGTGCTACTTCTGAGCGAATCAAATCAACGGGGAGATTTTCGCGCTTTGCCACATACTGCATTTCTTCAGTAGCGACACCTTGCCGAGCATAGTGCATTTGTGACACATTGCTTTGACCCTGGCGTTTGGCAATCCATTCTGTCCGCATTATTTCTTACCTCTAATCACAGCTTTCCTACGCTGGTATTACCCAGTCTCAGGTTCTAAGGGACTATCTCAGCCTGGCTTATCAGACACCCCTAGCTTGATTTCAAATGTTAGCACTTCCACTTAGGAAATGGCACAAAAACTTGTTAGTAGCGATCGCACTTTGGCTACTCTGGATTTTTTGAACTTTATTGACCTAGGAAAATAATTGTAATCGGCAGTGCAGGAGTTGAACCTGCCTAACACGAATTATGAGCTCGTTGCCTCAACCGCTCGGCCAACTGCCGCAGATTACATTTTCTGATATCGACTCTTACCCAAAAGTGGAGTTTACGCTTGTTATTTAGCGACTTCTCCCCCAATGGCATATATTATCATAACAAAAGCTTTGTTATATTTTTTTCTCAAAATATATGAAATTAAATTCAACGGCAATTTTAACGTTAGTATTATTGACCTTGATGGTGGGTTCAGGTTATCTAAGTTCAGTTTTTGCCTACGGTATTGGACGCGAAGCCCTAAAAAGCGTTACTAAGCCCGATGCTCGTCCGGCAACAAAAATCAAAGTCCGTAAGCCAACTTCGCAAAAAGAGGGGGCAATAGTTATGTTGAAAGAGCAAGATATTCTCAACACTGTCAAAGCCCGAATTGCTGGCAAAGGCAAAAAAGTTAGACCGCAAAAAGTCCGAAAAACTACCCAAAGTAATAATACTGTAGCGCCAAAAGCTCAATTAGTAGCTGCCACTGAAGCGCCTCAACCAGGCTTTCCGATTAGCAATACAAATACTGGCGTAACTTTAAGTGTTACTTCGGCTCGGTACGCTGGTGGAGCTTTGGTATTAAAGTTAGATTTTAAAAATAAAGGTGATAAAACTGTCCGTTTTTTATATAGTTTTATGGATATAACTGATGATCGCGGACGAGCTTTGAGCGCAAATACCCAAGGCTTACCAGAGGAATTACCGCCAGACGGAAATAATACGGGAACAGTTAGCATTGCTACAGCTTTACTTGACGATGTGAAAAGCCTATCATTGCAGCTTACCGATTATCCAGACCAACAATTACAGTTGCGAGTTGCCAATATCCCGGTTGTTGCGTCCATTCGTTAAAGGAAGTTTATAGTGAGTTTGGGCAGAATTTTTGTGATGGCAACTAATGTGTTTCGGGAAGTAATTCGCGATCGCATTTTATATATTATTGGTTTTTATGCGTTGTTAATGGTAGTTGTCATGCAGCTACTTCCTCAAATAGCCGCTAGTACCGAAGATAAAATCTTTCTAGATTTTGGACTCGCCGCGATGAACGTACTAGGCTTAATTGTGGCGGTGTTTGTTGGTACGGGGTTAGTTAGTAAAGAAATCGAAAAACGCACAGTTTTATCTTTAATTGCTAAACCGATTAGTCGCGCTGAATTTATTATTGCCAAACATTTGGGCTTGTCTAGCGTTTTAGCCTTACTTGTAGCCGTGATGACGGTAATTTATCTGGCGCTATTGCAATTTCAAGGCATTACTTATTCCCTTGTCAGTATATTACTTGCTGCGGTGTTTTTATTTTTGCAGCTAAGTTTGATTACCGCCTTTGCTTTGGCTTTGGGAGTGTTTACAAGTTCGGTACTTGCAACCCTGCTAACTTTTGGCGTGTATTTGATGGGAAACTTTAGCCAAGACTTAGTTAATATTGGGCGGATTAGTAAAAATCCTGGTTTTGAGCGTGTAACTCAAACTCTATACTTGATATTGCCTGACTTGTCGCGTTTAGACTTAAAAAATCTGGCAGTTTATGGCACGCAATTGTTACCAAGTCCATTGACATTAATCGCTAATGCTGCTTACGGAGTGGTGTATATTGTCTTGGTACTAGCGATCGCTATTTTAGTTTTTGCCCGTCGCGAATTTTAAAAATTAATTATCCTTGCACCTGAATTAACAAGGTGTTATTTTATAACTTATGTTCGATATAAAATATAGCGGTAGGAGATAATTGTAGATATTAAGTTTATTGCTC
>CAJQOK010000463.1 GCA_905479905.1 uncultured Aliterella sp. | reverse complement strand
TGCTGCCAGTAAGATAGACTACCAATCTAACTTAAAGAGTAGCAAATTCGTATGTTAGGCAACTTCTCCTGTTCGCACTTGCAAAGCTGACGATGATTTTAGTTGCTCTATCGTGGCATTTCCCGTACAAAATAGCACTGTTGTTATTTCCGCAATCAATACCTCAACCAACTCATTTAGAGCCGCCTCCGATTGATCCGCCGCCTGCAAAAAGGGTAACGCCATCCCCCCAATATCTGCGCCTAACGCTATAGCCTTGGCGATATCTAAGCCATGACGCAAGCCACCAGAAGCAATTAAAGGTATTTTTGGCGCGGCGGCGCGAATGCTGGTAATACACTCCGCCGTAGGCAAACCCCAATCAGCAAACGTCATACCCAAGCGCCTTTGCAAGGGGGTTTCGGCTCTTTCACTTTCGACTTTTGCCCAAGATGTCCCCCCCGCTCCGGCGACATCAATTGCTTTTACTCCCGCTTCTATAAGTTTTTTCGTCATTGCTGCTGAGATTCCATTCCCTACTTCTTTAGCAATTACTGGTACGGGTAATTCACTGCATAAAATACTAATCTTGTCAAGTAGCACACTAAAATTTGTATCTCCTTTAGTTTGAATACACTCTTGTAGGGGGTTGAGGTGCAAAATTAAGGCATCAGCTTCGAGCAAATCGACCATTTGCAGACATTGATCTAAACCGTAGTTATAGTTAAGTTGCACCGCGCCCAAATTAGCAAATAGGAGAATATCAGGAGCGAGCGATCGCACAGCAAAGGTAGAAGCAACAATCGGCTTTTCTACAGCTACTCTTTGAGAACCCACGCCCATAGCTATTTTATAGTGTTGGGCAACAGTGGCTAGACGCTGGTTAATGATTCGGGCTTGTTCTGTACCACCCGTCATTGAAGAAATTAGTAAAGGTGCTGATAGCTGTTTGCCCAAAAATGTTGTAGTTAAATCGATTTCGCTGCGATCTAATTCAGGCAAACAACAATGATTAAAACGATAACATTCTAATCCGTTAGTATTGGCAAATTGTACATCCTCCTCTAGACAGATTCGTAAATGATCGGCTTTGCGGGTTTGGGTTTGGAGGGGGGAACTAGGAGGAATCACAACTATCTAACTCAAAACAGGATAATTAATATTCTCTCAGCCCTTGGCAAATTCAGGATCTAAGAGTAATTTAGACGTACTTGCCAATTGTATTGTTTTTATAAAATGCTTATTTGCTACCACCAGGTCTGTAAATAAAAGCGCAAAATTAGTTAAAGTCTTCTCAGGATATCTACCAGTCTAAGTATAAAACGGAGCTAAATTTAGGATTATGTACGATTGCATTATTGTCGGGGCAGGCCCCGCAGGTGGCACGGCTGCTTATCATTTAGCTAAAAAAGGGCATTCCGTTTTAGTGTTAGAAAAAGAATCACTGCCACGCTATAAGCCTTGTGGCGGTGGGGTTTCTCCGGCGATCGCCAAGTGGTTTGATTTTGACTTTTCTCCAGCAATTTCTGTTAAAGTCAACACCATTCGCTACACCTGGAAAATGGACGATCCGGTACAAGCAGAATTAAATACACCAGAACCGATGTGGATGGTCAGGCGTGATGTTTTCGATCATTTTTTGATTCAGCAAGCCCAGAAACAAGGCGCAGAATTAAAAGATAGTACCGAAGTTAAGAGTATTGAGTTTAAAAACGACTCTTGGCAAGTTAATACTAGCAATGGTTCCTTTGACGGACGGTTTTTGATTGCGGCTGATGGTGCTAAAGGGCCAATGGCGAAGTTACTAGGTTTTAAAGAGCGTCAGCGCCGTTTGGGAGCAGCTTTAGAGGCAGAGGCGATCGCCAAGGTCGAAAACAGTAATATTGCTCATTTCGAGTTTGGGATGGTCAAAAATGGCTATATTTGGAACTTTCCTAAAGCTGACGGTTACTCGATTGGAATTGGGACTTTTCGAGGTGGTGAAGGGCAAGACTTTAAGAAGATTTTAGGCGAATACAGTAACTTGTTTGGCATTGATATGAAAACTACCAAACAATACGGGCATCCCCTCTGTTTGTGGGATGGCAATCAACGATTGCATACTCAAAATGCCGTTTTAGCTGGAGAAGCGGCCTGTATCGTCGATCCAATGACCGCCGAGGGGATTCGCCCCTCAATTTTTAGCGGTTTAAAAGCCGCAGAATCAATTGATCGGGCTATTGGTGGCGATTTGAATGCTTTGGAGAAGTACACCCAAGTTATTACCGAAGAATGGGGATCGGAAATGATCTGGGCGCAGCGTTTGGCGGCGGTATTTTACCGAGTCCCAGGGATTGGTTACAGAGTTGGTGTTAAGCGCCCCAGTGCTACTCAACGTATGGGGAAAATCCTTTGTGGCGAAATAGGTTACAGCGAGGTGGCGGGACGCGCTCTCAAGCGTCTTAGTGGTAGTTTAATCCCTGGTATGGGTGGGTAAGAATAGGAAATAACTTTGAGATTAGAGGGGGTTTTAAAAAGATCCCCCTTAAAAAAGGGGGAAAATATGTATTAGACTCCTGGCATGACTCTCGGTTTATTCGTTCGGAATTATCCTATTTGCCCTTTTAGTCATGTATTGCAGCCAAGGAAAAAGTAAAATAATTCTCCTCAACAGCCATAAAAATTATTTCCCAATACAAAAACGGCTAAAAATTCGCTCAAGCACTGATTCTGTTACTTCTTCGCCAGTAATTTCCCCCAAGGCTTGAATTGCTCCCCTTAAGTCTATTGTCCAAAAATCTAGCGGTAAAGTAGCATTTACTGCTTCAATTACTTGTTCTAAGGAGATTTTTGCTTTTGTCAACGCCGCCGCTTGTCTTTGATTAATGGCTAAATCCAGATCAGCAGACTTGACAATTCCCGTTTGGGCGGTGGTCAAAATTGCTTGCTCTAACGCCTCAATACCTCTATTTTGTGCCGCCGCCGTTACAACAATACGTATAATATTATCGGGTAGTTGCGGTTGGGTTTCTACTAAGTCAATTTTATTAACTACTACAATTACCGGACGATGTTGCACAGAAGTATAGATGTCTGCGTCTGCTTCTGTCCAACCTGCGGCAGCATCAATTGTCAGCAATACTAAATCTGCACTTTGAGCGCTGGTAAGACTTCTTTCTACACCGATTTTTTCTACTTTATCGCTGGTTTCTCGGATTCCCGCCGTGTCTAACACTTGTATCGGAATACCGCCGACAACTAGCTGTGATTCTACTACATCGCGGGTAGTACCGGGTAAATCTGTGACGATCGCGCGATCGCATTTACTCCACGCATTTAGTAAGCTAGATTTACCAACGTTTGGTCTACCAACTATAGCCACCTTCAATCCACTGCGTAATAGTTCGCCTCGGTCAGCCGTTGCTAGTATTTCACTTACTTGCGCTAATAATTGCCTGATTTTGGCGCTTAAAGCCTCGATATCGAGGGGTATTAAATCTTCTTCAAAATCAATCCGGGCTTCAATTTCTGCTAGTATATCCAAGCAAGTAGCTCGTAATTGAACAATAGGCGATCGCAATTTCCCTTCTAACCCCATTAAAGCCGCCTGTGCTGCTTGGGGAGATTTTGCCCCTACTAAGTCATTAATACTTTCTGCTTGAGTTAAATCTAAGCGCCCGTTTAAAAATGCTCTTAAAGTAAATTCTCCCGGTTGCGCCAACCTTGCACCAGCTTCTAAACATAGTTGCAAGACTTGCTGTACCGCCATAATTCCCCCGTGACAATGAAGTTCTATTACATCCTCGCGGGTGTAAGAGCGGGGAGAAAGCATAATTAATAGCAAAGCTTCATCAATTAGTTTTTGCGTCTGAGGATGACGAATGTAGCCGTAAAGAATGCGGTGAGACTCCCATACTTGCGTACCTGGGGAGTGAAAAATCTGTTGAGCAATTTTTAGCGCCGTAGTCCCCGATAAGCGCACAATTCCTACACTACCTTGAGTCGGAACAATCGCCGTTGCGATCGCAGCTATAGTTTCATTGGTTGCTAACACATTCACAATCTCTAGGCGTATCGCTACTTATCCTAGCGATAACGTAGTAGAAATGCGATTGTGTTAGTCGAAGTTTTATAATCAGAAACAGTTACCAATACAACAATTTTCGTACTTTTATATGCCAGAAACTACGATTGACTGTGCCACCGCCTGCATTAATGGCTGTGTTTTGGGCGACAAATGCCCCAATTTAGAGTACAAGCAAGAGTCAGCGAAATTTATTCAAGAGACTTCTTTAGATCGGATGTTAGAAATTGCTGAAGAAAGGTTGAGAAAAAAAATGACTGAGCCGCCAAAGTGGGTTTATCCTGAAGAATAGTTGATTAAGGGCGATCGCGCGATCGCTTTTTTCTCAAATTGTCTCTGGATCTATACCTAATTCGCGCAGTTTGGCGGCTAAAGTTTCTACTTTTTGAGTTTGTTGTTGAGCGAGTTGAGTTTGTTGTTGAGCAACTTCCATAGGTGTAGGAACTAACAACCCAACGGCTGTAAAAAAGCGTAATTTTTGCTCGTGAAT
>CAJQOK010000462.1 GCA_905479905.1 uncultured Aliterella sp. | reverse complement strand
GCAAAAACTTAGCCCTACTCATTACATCCCAACTCCACCGGGCAACTTGCGCCCAAAAACGCAAATCTCCACCCAAGTAAGAATTTTCTTCAATCCCTAAAGGTAGAGAGTTTAGGAGTTTCATTGCTTCTAGGGGAGTAAAGCAAAACCCTTCAACTTGCCAAGGATATAACAAATATGACTTATCGTTCTCTAATTCTATGGCGACAGAATGCACCGGATACAATAAATTTTGTTCGCTACGAGTTGGTAAAGCGATTACTTGACTAGAAGCTACTCGATGATTGCTAACTTCTAGCTTTTGAGCTATTGTCCCTTTGCGGGGGCGTTTATTTGCCACCGTCGCACTGGAAGCTGTGGGGAGTAATTTAGCGACTTCGGAGTTTTGCAAAGATACCCAAGCTGTTAAATCCTCTGGTGTCATCGCTAACGGATGACTGGGTAACGCTGTCAAGCTTTCTGACAAACCGACAAAACTCCGCCAAGTTTCTCCCCAAATAAAAAAGCAATTACCTTGCTTTTTTAGTAACCAACTACCGTGTAAAATTGCCATCTTTTTCCCAAAATTTCGACTTACGCAAACTAATTTACTTTTAAAGTAAGTATTTATACATTCTTCAGTAAAGCTGATTTTTAGCGCCTAACTTGCTCTATGTTATACAGTAATAAGCTTTTGCTTGACCACTTTAAAATTAAATTGAAGTCAAATAATAATTTATAGTATTTACACATACAGCAAGTTGCAAGTTCATTGAGTACCATAGCAGTTGGCAAACCAGTTGCGTAAATATTGGGGATTGACCAAATCAAAATCCGTGCCAATTAGAGTAACCATGTACGCAAGTCGGAGGAGAAAATTGACGAAAGGAGGACTCCAGTTGTGACAACCATTGGTGCGATTGCCTCCTTGTTCGCTATTGTATAAGCAACGCCAGCTACCTAAAACGCCATTAGTCCTGTTGAGATTGTTTGCTAGTAGACAGTTTCCTGAAAATAACTCGTTAAAATAATAGAAGCACAACTAAAAACTTTTATTGTTGCGCCCAGTTGAGTTATAGGTTTACAAATTTTTTATGGACTCCAGTAGTACACCGTCTGCCAATTCCCCCCGATCAAATCATAGATTGGCAGACATCATCGGCACAGCGATCGCTCTGCTAACTTTAACTATGCCCCTGTGGGTGATTGCTCATTACTCCTCAAATAGTGTTAATAGTTTTATCACACCAATCGCCTATCCTCTACAAAGCCCCCCATAAAACTCTCTACGTTAGCGCCGTAGTTAAGCTCAGAGATTCTTCTAATTCGGCAGCTACGGCGGTAATAAAGTCAACTTTTTGCTCTTGGCGATCGCACTCTGTACGCATAAAAAATACTAGCACTACTATTACTTGGCGATCGCATTTAATCGGGATACCAAAGCCAGCTTTGACACCGCAAGCTTTGGCGATCTGATTGCGTAAAAAATACGTTTCCGACCTAGCAGAGACATCTACAATCCATTCTGGTTGTCCTTTTGCCCAAACTCTACCAGGTAAACCTTGATTTGGCGGAATCACAAAAGCTTCACTACAAAGGCGAAATTTCTCGATTGCTTCGCTATCTGGGTGACTGTACCAAACTGGACTAAGTTCTAAAATGTCATCGGTGGGAATCCACGCCTCGCCATAATCCCAGTCACCTGTTTTGCAGACAAGTGCGATCGCCTCGTACAGTTGAGATTGAAAATAGGCTGAGTTGATCATGACTTAAGTTAGAGTTTGTAGCAAATTGTTGTGGCGATCGCATCTTTAAGGAAGCAGGATATTAATTGCTGCTAACAGTTAAAAACTCTTGGGGTACAAAACGTTCTGGCGATTGCTTTGGTTTTGCGCCAAAATGTTCAATTAACAAGTCTTTTAGCACTGGTTTAAGGTCGTCGCAAGGAATTTGTTTCATTACTCGGCTACCAAGTTGGGCTTCAAAGCCGACTTTTCCACCCATCCAAATATCTACAGCTTCTACAACCTGCCCGTTTTTGCGTCCTTTTGTTCCCATTAAGCCAATATCGGCAACTTGTGGCTGTCCGCAAGAATTAGGGCAACCAGTCCAATGAATACGCACAGGTTGCTCTACAGTAAGTTCAGCTTCTAAAGCTTTTATCATCGCCAAGGCGCGATTTTTGGTTTCAATTAGGGCAAATCCGCAAAATTGACTTCCAGTACAAGAAACTAACCGCCGCGATAGGTTTTCTGGGTTTATGGAAAAACGTTCTAAAAGTGACTCTTTCAAAAATGGTTCTAGCCAAGAGTCAGGAATATTAGGAATAATCAGATTTTGCTCAACAGTAAAGCGAATTTCTCCAGTACCGTAAACCTCCGCCATCCGCGCTAAATCAAACATATCTTGAGCATACAAGCGCCCAATGGGAATATGTACACCCGCAAAGTTTAAGCCGGATTGCTTTTGTTTAGATACGCCAATATGGTCGTATTTACTCCACATAAATTCGTCTTTTTCAGCAGCAATTTCTAGAGGATGACTAATTTGGTTTTCTACTTGGGCGCGAAACTCCTCTATTCCCCATTTGTCAATCAGATACATTAGGCGCGATTTTTGTCTATTTGCTCGTAAACCATGATTGCGAAAAGTTAATAAAATAGCTTCACTTAGTGCGACTACATCATCAGGACTAACCCAAACATTAAGGGGTACGGCGGCGACGCAAAGCTTAGGTGAAAACATCCCGCCGACAATGACATTAAAGCCGATAGTATCGTTTTTGTAAGCGGGGATAAAAGCAAGGTCGTTAAGTTCGGCGTGGACAGAATTATCTTTGCAACCAGCGATCGCAATATTAAATTTGCGTGGTAAGTTAACCATTGCTGGGTTGCCTTCGCCATTATTTGTAATCATGTCTTGCACCATGCGACACAATCCTCGCGTATCGATTAGTTCATCAGGATCGATACCCGCTAAAGGCGAACCTGTAATATTGCGAACGTTGTCTACACCTGACTGCACCGAAGTTAGCCCATATTGATGCAGCTTTTTAAAGATATCTGGTACATCTTCAATTCTTACGCCGCGCAACTGAATATTTTGCCTAGTAGTGATGTCTGCGTTCCCTTCATCGCCGTACTGTTGGACAATTTCGGCTAAAGCCCGCATTTGACTTGCGATAATTATGCCGTTAGCTAGGCGCATTCGCAGCATAAATTTACCGGGGGTAACAGTACGATAAAACAATCCTAGGTCGCGCAATCGATAATCGCGATCGGCTTCGTCCATTGCTTCCCAGCCAATGCTTGCTAAGTAATCTAATTCTTGCTTGAGGACTAAACCATCTTTTTCAGCTTTGATTTTTTCAAATTTGTTTAAAGTTGGCTTACTTTCTCCGGCTTGAGTCAATTCTTGAAATTCGGCTGCTTCTTGGGTGGCGTTTTCGTCCGTCATAGCTTTAGTTTGATGGGTTTTATTAATTAAGGGCGGAAATATATCTTTTTTGTTAACCTATGCCTTTTAGTTATTTTGTTTTGTAGAAGTAGTTACAAAAGCCGCTTTAAACCCTTTAAACCTGCCTT
>CAJQOK010000461.1 GCA_905479905.1 uncultured Aliterella sp. | reverse complement strand
ATTGCCAGGTAGTTGACCGCATACTTTTCGTACCGTGTTGCTACCCGTCGGTACTGCTTGAGCCGATTAATTAAACGCTCTACTTGATTACGTTCCCTATACAATCCACGATTGAAGCGTCCTTGTTGCTTCTGGTTGCTTCGCCTTGGGATAATAGGAGTAGTGCCAGAGCAACGCAATTTCTGTCGAATATTGTTACTGCTGTAAGCTTTATCACCTACCAAATAGCGGCTGCGATGTCTAGGTCTGCCTCGTCTGTGACGCTTAATTCTCCCACCCTTGAGCAATGCTCCAAATGCTACTATGTCATGCCGCTCGCCTGGAGTAAGGAAAAAGTGCATTGGTTTACCGTAACCTTCCGCTTTTATATGTACTTTAGTGCTGAAGCCACCAACGCTACGTCCCAAAGCCTGCACTTCTGGTTCCCCCCTTTTGCACCAGCAGCGTGCTGATGGGCGCGAACTACAGTACTACCCGTCGAAGTGTACTTCCCAATCAACATCTCCAATAGCATCAGCTTGTTGCATGAGATTTGCCCCTATCCGTTGCCACAGACCTTCAGTTCGCCATCGATAAAACCGACTTGAGATTGTGCTGTGTTTACCATAACGCTCTGGAATATCTCGCCACGGCGCACCAGTTCGATGTAGCCAAAGAATACCATCGAGAATGCGGCGATGGTTATGGGCTGGCTGACCTGTGTGAGCTTTTTGAGGTGGCAGTAGTGGTTGAAGCTTCTGCCACTACTGCCATCAGTTAAATCGCCTCTGCCACCATCATCTTTACGTTGTCTCAATTTGTTTTTCCTAACACTCCTTTTCTATAATATCTAGTTCGCAGACACGCCCTAGTTATTTGTGCTTCTAAATTGTCTAATCTACCTCTAATGGCTGCTAACTCGGCGGCAAATTCTACTTGTAACTTTTGTAAGGTTATTAAGTCCTCTTGTACCAAATCAGGAGTAGCTACAATTAGCTGGCTTATTTGGTCTAAACAGGTGTTTAAATCTGTAGCAAATTCATAGCGGCTAAGAACTCGTTTATTTTGATTGATATCCCCTGCATTGCATCCGTAGCGTTGTAGTAAAGATTGCCAAGCTAGGAAAATGCGATCGCTTTGTTGTACCGAAGACAAGTCAGCAACGGGGGTAATGACTTCGCTCTCTTGAAGGCTTGATTCTATGATCGCGGTTTGAGTTGAAGTCTCTACACCAGCATAAGTAGGGATATCAACTACTAAAGAGAGCGAAATTGCTAAACTAAGTCCGAAAAGATTTACAAAAACTGTTGACATGGGCATCTAAAAAAAACCGTCAAACCCAGTTTTTCTAGATATAGACTGCAAGGCTAACCAAGTCTCCTGTAATTCTCTAAACAATATTAGTTGCACCATTACCTAGACACTTCTAAGGCTGTGGGTTCTTTTAGAATTGGCTTTAGCTGTAGTTTACGTTGAGGTAGCATTTTTGCATATCGGTTTGTTAGATAACTGTTAACTTTTCTGTCAAGAGACTTTAACATTCTTTTCAAAGGTTTATTCTCAGCGCCAAAGCTAAGACGGCGAACTAAAGGCTTAATAATTGTAGAGATTCGTCTTACTCCCAATTTTTTGTACTTAGTTTTAAAGTAACCATCTTCTGACAAGTCCCACTTTTCGCGGATGCGTTGCAAACTGGCTAAAGTCCAAGCATCGCTCCAACGCAGCATATAAAAGGCTAAATCGCTCAATTCTAGCGGTGGGCCGGGAACATATGTAACTAAAGAATCAGGCTCAAAGTATACTTTTCCTCCCGCCTGCGCCACTGTCATGCAAAAATCTAGATGTTCTTTAGTGTTCAGCATCGCTTCATCTAAATAACCAATGCGCTCAAAAATTTCTTTACGAACCAGTACGCAATGAAACTCTGCTAACTCGGTTTGTGTGCGTTGAATTTGGGGGCGTAAGGCGGTTACTTGATGACCTTGCTTGTACATTTTTTCGCGCAAATGGCGTTTACCTTTGATATCTGTAACAATGCGCGATTCTCCCCCAGCAAAATGAACTCGTTGATGGATTGGTTGTTTTTCACACATCAACGGCCCAACAACGGTAGCGTTTGTTTCTTCTGCACAAGTAACTAAAGCTTGCAGCCAACCAGAGGAAAAAATTACATCGTTATCGACAAAAACTAAATATTTAGTATCAACGTGACTCAAACCAATATTACGAGCGTGATTTGGGGAAAGGTAATAATCGGTACGAATAATTTTGAAGTTTTTTTCTTGGGCTTTTGTTTGCAAGTATTGCTGAACTTTTGCCGGGGAATTTCCATCTATATAAATCAATTGGAAGGGAAAATCGGTATGTTCGTAGAGGCTTTCTAAAGAGTCTTGAGTACAACTAAAACGTTCGCGGGGTACAACTACAATAGTGACGGTTGGTTGGGTCATGGTTTGTAAGTCTCTTTAATTAATTGTTTACTACTAAAGCTAAAGTTTCTTCTGGCAATTTTGGCTGAGGTAACTGAGAATCTACGACTTTTTGATAAACTTCGACTAATTCATCGTTAAGTTTATTCATGTCATATTTTTCTTCAACGCGCGATCGCCCAATTTTCCCCATCTGTTTCCAAGTTTCGGGATGTTCGAGCAAATAAGTTAGTTTTGATGCGATCGCATCTGCATCTTTTTCGGGTACTAAAAACCCCGATTTTCCATCTTCTACTAATTCAGGAATCCCGCCGTGAAAGGTGCTAATTACTGGCAACCCCATCGCCATTGCTTCCTTTAAGGTATTAACCGGAGCATCTTGATTTCCATCAACTCCCGTGACGCTAGGAGCAATAAAAATATGGCATACATCTAAAATTTCTATGATTTCTTTTTGATTTTTCCAACCGTGCAATTTGACCATAGAATCAATATTTAGCTCGGTAATTAGTTTCTCAAAATGCTCTTTTAGTTCGCCATCGCCGATAATATTATATTCAAGATTTGGGTAAGTATCTACTATTTTGGCAATACCTCTAAGGACGTATTCTATACCTTTTTTTCTACCAACCTCCCTGTAGTTGCAATTTTAACTTTTCCATCTTTGGGAAAATATCGAGGTTTGAAAGCAAAGTTATTACAATCTATTCCCGAACCGTGAACCAAAATTTTTGTAGCAGGACAATTTAATGCGATCGCATATTTGGCAAAAAACTCGCAATTGGCTAAGAAATAATCAGTTTCTTGGAAAAGTTCTTGATAAGTTTTTTCTCCCCACTTGGGCAAAAATTTACTTATATCTGCACCTCGAAAGGTTGATATTAACTTTCCTTCTAATAAACCAAGTTGACGAAACCAAACACCAAATACGCCCAAGGTACTAAACTGACAATGAATAATATCGTAGGATTTATTGGCATTTAAAAAAGGTATCGCCCGGTAAAGTAGCTTTAACGATTTGGCTTGACTTCCGTAACGAGATTTGTTTAATAACTGACGGCAAACCGAGGGGTTTTTGTAAAAATTTATTAGTAGTAATCCCCACCCTTTACAAGTGCGCCAAAACTTGCTTTTTGGTCGATTTGGAGCGTAATAAGTACGTTCTAAGAGGTTGTATTGTTCTACTAATGGATGCACCTTAGAAACATTTGCGGGGCGACCATCAAGAGAGTAAATATCAACTTCATGACCCCGCTCTATTGTGCCAACAATTTGATTTAAAATGAATGGTTCAGACAGGACGGGAAAATGTGCCACAAAAAAGGCTACTTTCATAATTTTCTAAATGCGAGTTAGCTGTTTTATAGGTTGTTTTAAAACTTCTTGAGATTGGAGCATTTGTTGATAGATTTCTACTAATTCATCGTTCAGTTTATTCATGTCATATTTTTCTTCAACTCGCGCCCGACCTGGTTTACCCATTGCTTCCCAAGCTTCAGGATGTTCGATGAGGTATGTTAATTTTTGGGCGATCGCATCAGCATCTCTTTCGGGTACTAAAAACCCTGATTTTCCATCTTCTACTAATTCAGGAATCCCGCCATGAAAGGTGCTAATTACTGGCAATCCCATCGCCATTGCTTCTTTTAAAGTATTAACCGGAGCATCTTGATTTCCATCGGCGGCGGTGACGCTAGGAGCGATGAAAATATGACATTTATCGAGAATTTCAATAATTTCTTTTTGCTGTTTCCAACCTAAAAGCTTGACAATATGACCAACATTTAATTGGCTAATAAGTTGCTCAAAATGTTCTTTTAATTCGCCATCGCCGATAATATTGTATTCAATACTTTTATTCGTCTCAGCTAATTTAGCTATAGCTTTAATAGCGTATTCTATACCTTTTTTTTCTACTAACCGACCTATCGTAGCAATTTGCACTTTACCACTTTCAGGAAAACATCGAGTTTTGAAGGCAAACTTGTTACAATCAAGCCCCGAACCGTGAACAACAATTTTATTTGAGTCGCAGCCAAGTTTAATAGCTCTATTTCTAAAAAACTCGCAATTTGCTAAAAAAAACTCTCCTTCTTGAAACAATTGATCGTAAACATCTACACCTTGCTCCTCAACGTATTTACTAATATCAATACCGCGAAAAGTAGTAATTATTTTTCCTGTAAGGATACCAGCATTTCGGTAAGCTAAAGCAATAGGGGCTAAAGTTACAAATTGACAATGAATAATGTCATAACAACCATCACTAAGTAACGATTCTGTGCGATAAAAAGTCTTTAAAGTAGCAACTTCATTTCCGTACTTCCAAGGATTGAGAAATTGCAAGGTATTTAAAGAACCTTTACTAAGGTTTTTTAGAATCAATCTTACACTTTTGTATAAACGTAGTGAAATATTCTCTGGTAGAGTTGCAGGGTAAAAGGTGTGATCTAGAAGGTTATATTCTTCAACAATAGGATGGATTTTACCAGGTTTTTTTTTTGCAAACCATTGACGGGGTGAATATGAACTTCGTGTCCTCGGTCAATTAAACCCGTAATTTGATTAAGAATAAATGCTTCGGATAAAACCGGAAATCGCCAGACTATAAATGCAATTTTCATGTTTTATTTAAGTAGGTGTTTTGACAGTTAATAAATCAGAGAATTCTAAATCGAGAATTGAGTTAGTTGACCCCGATAAATTCATTACTTGCAATACAGGATAATGGTTGTTTCCTGGATATTGAATGCTGGTAATTGTACCGGGAGTTAATTGCAAAGATTGTTGAACATATACATTTATCCCCAGCGCATTACCTACTAAACGTTTAATAATGTTTAGATTTCCAACTACTAAGCCAGTAATAAATGTTGAAGCGGTATTTCTAGCATTAATACCTTGTTGCCAATTCTCAGGAAAGTATTGGGACAAAAACTTTAATTGCACAGTCTTAGGATGATATTGGAGAATTTTTTTAGCGATCGCCTGAGCGTTAAAATTATCCTCAATTATGCTGAAATCAATATTGGTTTCTTGTAGTAACGACGCTATTTGCTGAGTTTGAGTTACTTCTAAAGGTAAAAGTAATAAACGCAACCCAGATCCGCTTTCTTGAAGTTTGGGTAAGCATTCCCCTACAAAGGTTTTACCTTGATGGCGCGGTAGTATCTCTTGCCAAAATTCGCCTACTCGTTGGTACAAATCTAAAGCAGGGTAAATAGAATTAGTTTCCCCTGATTGCATACAAAACTCGTGGGGACGTTGCTTCCAATGGTGATAGTCTTGGGAAAAGTTTTCGCGCACGTATTGAAAAGCTAATCCTTCCCAGGCAGGTAAATCGGTTTCGCGCAACTGGTAGGTAAAATTTATAGTATTAGGATTAGTTTGCGGAGAAATCGTTTTTAAAATTTCTTTGGCTGTAGCTTGCGATCGCTGCAACGAACTAGAATAAATTGCATCAAACTTTAGTTTTTTAAGAAACTCTCCGGTTAAACGCGCATCTTTGTAGCCAGTTTCAGTTAATAAAGGGCGATCGCACTTACCTTGATATAATCCAAGAGCATTGTAGGTACTTTGTCCGTGACGCACTAAAACAACACGGGTTCCTTTAAGATTCGAGGACATAGGTATCTCCTTTCGGCGTGCTGTCAACAATATTTTGTAATCTGTATAAAGTTGCATAGCGATCGCCTAAGTTCATAAGTTCGCTATGAGTACCTTGTTCGATAATGCTTTCCGCCTCAACGTAAAAAATTATATCTGCCTTTTCTACCGCTCTCAGGTTGTGAGAGATGGTAAAGGTTGTTTTGCCCTCCGTAAGCCTTGCTAGTGCCGTAGTGACTGCATTTTCGCTCTTGTAGTCTAAACCTGTAGTTGGTTCGTCAAGAATAATAATTGGCGCACTACGAATAGCTGCACGGGCGATGCCTGCGGCGGGCTACGCCTACGCAATTCGTTGTCTTTGTCCCCCAGAGAGAGTTCCCCCCCGTTCGCTTAAAATCGTGTTGTAACCTTGAGGCAAATTGATAATAAACTCATGAGCATTAGCCAGACGGGCGGCTTTTCCAATTTCTTCATCCGACGCGCCTAATTTGCCATAACCAATGTTTTCGCGGATACTTTGGGCAAACAACACGCTATCTTGTAAAACTACGCTAGTTTGTCGCCGTAGAGAGTCTATGGTGTATTCACGGATATCTTGACCATCAATCAAAATCCGACCTGCTACAGGGTCGTAGAGGCGCAAAATGAGGCTAACCAGAGTTGATTTACCGTTACCAGAAGCACCAACTACCGCAACTTGCTGTCCTGGTTGAACAGTGAAGTTAATATTTTTGAGAATTTCTCTACCGGGTGCGTAGCCAAAACTGACATCCTCAAACCTAACTGCACCAAAGAAAGGATGGGCTTTTTTTGCCCTTGGTAAATCCCGTACTTCTGGTTCGTACTCTAGTAGTTCTACCACTCGTTCGCCGGAAGCTGTAGCTTTAGCAATTTGACCGATTTGATTAGACAGTCTTCGCATCGGTTCTAAAGCATTTCTCATGTAAGTCATAAATACCAACAAATCGCCAGGAGTAAGTTCTTTACGCAACACCACGTAAGCACCCCGCCATAACACCGCCGCCATAACCACCGCCATCAACACCTGTACTGTACGTTCTAAGGCGGCGGAGAGTCTTAAAGATTCAATACATTCATCTAGGCTTTTTTTGTTTTGCGCCAAAAAAATGTCATTGAGCATTTTTTGGAGAGACAGTATTTGCACTACCTTAATAGCGCCAATCGTTTCACCCGTTATAGAAGCTAAAACCCCTTCAGAATTGCGATGATCTCTAGCAAACTTGCGAATGCGGCTAATCATGTTGCTAGTGAGGATAAACAGCAGAGGAAAAATTGCTACGGCGACTATAGCAAGTTCCCAATTTATCCAGAACATAATTGCCGTCATCCCTACCAATAAGACGGTGTTTGTAAATAAAGGTAAGGTAGTTTTGGTAATTACCAGCCGCATTTTTTCAATATCGGCGGTGACGCGGGTAATTAAATCGCCACTTTTAAACTGGTGATGAAAAGCTAAGGAAAGATGCTGTAAGCGATCAAAAAGATTGCCTCGCACTTCTGATAATATTTCTACTACCGCCAAAGACATCCCGTAGGTACTTAAATAAGCAGCTATACTGCCTACTACCGCAATTCCTACACTAGCTAAAGCCAAAAATGTCAGCAGTGCGATCGCACTCAAACCAAAGGGATTATTGACCCTTGCATTGTTGTAGGCAGGTACGAGAACATAGTCAAATATGTATTTTAGGGGCCAAGGTTCTAGCAATCGCAAGCCAGTTTCAAACAACAAGGCGAAAAAAGAAGCCACAATCACAACTTTTCGCTTGCGAATGTAAGGAGAAAACTTACGCAAAATCTTTATTGATCCTGGTAAAACTTCCTTTAAATTCTTTTCATTCGGGCGATGACCCATTAACTATATCTCCCTATTACCTGAATTACACTGCGCTGTAACTACCCGTACTAATAAGTAGGACTTAAAGATTTTTTATTCAAGAATTTTTGTAAAAAAGTATTAGTATTTTCTGCTCCTTTAAGGTCAAATTGCTCTTTGCTTTCTTTAGGTTTAGCTAACAAACTTTTTATAACTGCATCAGCTAAATAAGCTGGGTTTAAATTTTCGGCGTGAATCACGTCAACAACTCCTAGTTCCTCTAGCTTTTGAGTTCTAAGTAATTGTTCTTTGTCTTGGTCATTATGACTGAGAGGAACAACTATAGCTTTTACACCCGTGCTAAGAATATTCATAGTGGTATTGTAGCCACTTAAACTAATAGAAACATCTGCCGTTTTCATATATTCAAGCAAATTTTGAGTATATTTAGTAATTTTAATATTGGTTCTATTTTTAGTTGCTTGTTGTAAACTTAAAAACTTGTCTTCGGGAATGAAAGGGTCAGTAAACATTTGAATTTCGTGCTTAATTTCTTTGGAAATTATTGTACTTGCTTCAACAACGGTTTGTAAAAGTTCTTGTCCTATTCTCCCGCCACCAACACTTACTAATATTTTTGCCACGTCTTTATTATCACTCCACAAGTTACCGCAACTTTCTTTTAATGATTGGGCGATAAATCCAGTGTGAGTAACAGGACAGGCTATATCTTGATGCCGTGCGAAACTCTCGGCAAATACTTGAAAATTAGCATCAGAGTGAAATAATAACAAGTCAAAATACTTATTCATCAAGTAACAAATAGTATCTTCTTCTTGAACATCACTAATTTTTCCAATAACATCGCGCAAGCTACAAATAATTTTTGTATGTGGTACTGTAGATTTGATATATTCTAAAAGCGGAAGTAACTCAAACAATAGTAAATGTCTACCAAAAGGGAAAAACTCAGTAATTAAACAATCAGGTTGGACTTGTTCAAAAATGTTAATTAATTGATTCTTTCTAAGTTCTTGGACACTTTCTACACTTAGCGTATCTGCTACTCTAAATTCTCCATCTTCTAACCAAATTGCGGGTAATTCTATTAATTTTACTTGAGGCGGCATTTCAAAACCAGCAATAGGCGGGCCGCCATTAACGAAATAAACTTGAAAGTTTTTAACTAAACTCCGTACAATCTCGGTACTACGAACTAAATGACCTATACCACTTAAATATTGGCAGTAAAATATAATTTTTTTCATGGCTTAACTATGAATTATTAGCTGCTTTTGCGGTACTAAATGATTAGTAAATGATGTCTTTCGATAAATAGGTTGACAAGTAGTTTGAGCAAGCAGTGAAAAAATATTATCGGTAACGTGGTCTAAAGCATTCATATTTAGCTGACAACTTGGCTGAGGTGGCGATGTCAACTGACTCAGCAGCGCTTCCATTAAATCTGCTGGCTCAATATTTTCTGGAGTAATAGCTTTAAATAAACCTAAATCCGCCATTTTTTCGGCTCGAATTGACTGCTCTAATGATGGTTTTGATCGTGGTATAACTACGGCTGGTGTTCCCGCAGACAAAATTTCACAAATAGTATTGTATCCAGCCATCGACACGACGGTATCCGCCGCTTGAATGTAGCTCATTAAATCATCGGTAAATTCCCCAACTTGAACTTGAGAATGCGCTTTTGCTGCAAGTTCTACTTGTTGTTTTTGTTTGACTGGCATTTCTGGGCCGCAAATTATTAAACTCTTGAATTGGTAAGGTGTTGGTAACAATGCCAAACCTGACAAATAAGCTTCTACCAACTCATAACCATCTTCGCCGCCGCCAGGAGTGACTAATACTAAGCGCTCGTGGGGCAATACTTGTAATTCTTCTCTAATGCAGTTTTTGCTCTTTACTCCTGGCGGACGGCGCGTATAGCCGCAATATTGTACCTTTTGAGTCACCGCCGGAGGAAATTTATATTCTTTAATAGCATCAAATATTTCTGGCGATCCGACAATTAACACGCGCGCGTAAAATTGCTCAATGGCTTGATAGTAATTATTTTTTTGCCACTCCTCGATAGTTTTGTCTGGACTATCAAGAATATCTCGCAGGAGTAAGACAATTTTAGTTTCTACTAAATGCGATCGCACATAATTTAAAGTTGCGGTCAATTCGTGCTTGAGTCCGTAGGGCTTTTTGTCTACAATCACGAGATCAGGCTTAAAATTAACGGTAGTAGATAAAATCAAGTCTGCGCGTAACTTTACCGTTTCATCTATATTTGTACCTAAATACTTAGCCATTAGTTCGCCGCGATCGCCGCGATTGAGACAGGGAAGTTTAATATAATCAAGTCCTTTAAGCATCCGAAAGCTTTGTAGCATGGGCGAACCCGATACTAGCAAAATTGAGAGATTGGAAATAGAAGTTAGCAGATGTAAGCTGATTGCCAGCATTCTATTAATGTTGCCAAGCCCAAAGGTGTCGTGATAGACCATGATCTTCATGTGCAAATCGTCTCCGTACTGTCAATGAATGGTTGGCGGTTCGGTCGCAAAAACCTAAAATTTTTAGGCTCTTTCTACTAAACTTCGCAGTTCTTTGTGAGTCGTTGATGAAACTTGCATGAGAAAAAACTCATGAAGCGCGATCGCATCTGATTTTGATTGCTGAGTGACAAGTTTTAAATTAGGGCTTAGTTGTAACCAAGACTAAGGCTACCGGGTTTGAGGTGTATTTCCGAATTATCTTTTAGGCGCACTCGCAAAGCACAAGTATTAGTAATGCCGATAATTACCCCAGTGCGATCGCCTACTGTTACCAATTGCCCCATATTTATCAATAATTGTTCGTAGGCTGGGATTAAATTTGCGACTGGTTCGTTTATTCCCCTTTCTATACCTTGAATAGTAACAGCCGCCAGCATTTCTAAGCAGGGAATCGTATCTATAAACGAGCTTAAATTGATTCCTGTTTCTGGTACAGGGTTAGTCCAATTAATCCCTACACCAACAACCGCTTGAGTAATAATACCTTGGTTAACCTTTGTTTCAGTGAGAATACCGCCGAGTTTGCGCCGATCTATCACTAAATCGTTAAGCCATTTTAATTGTACGGGAATGCCCAGAGTTTTTAAAGTAGTAGCAATTCCCCAAGCCGCGCGTAAAGTTAATTGAAAGCTTTGGGAAGCTGGGATATTGGGTGCAAGGGCGTAAGACAAGTATAATCCCCCAATGGCAGAATACCACTGATGCCCTCGTTGTCCGCGTCCGGCGGTTTGCTGGGCGGTAATTACAACGCTTCCTGGCTTTATTTCTTCCTTAATTAGCTCCCATAAAGTTTGATTTGTAGAAGGGAGAGTTTCATAAATATGTAGGGAATTGGTCATTGGTCATTGGTCATTGAAATTATTACTTATTACCCATTGCTCATTGTCTTTTTAAGCTCAAGATTTGCTACTCAAGTTACTATAAATCAACACTTATTATTACCTATGGCAATGCACGTTACTTGGAACTGGCGCACCTGCGAAGAACTACCATACTTGACTTGCAGCCTTTTGGAGCCTTGGGAACACGGTTTTTTTACTCAACAATTTTCCCCCCGCACTCCTGCGGAGATTACCTCCTTGTTGCAGTTTCAAGCAGAGGCTTATCGAGTCAAACAAGTTCACGGTAATATTGTGCTTAGTCCTAGGGAAATTCACGCTACCTTAGCTGAAGCTGATGGTTTAATTACAGAGCTTCCCGGACAAGCAGTATGGGTAGCAAGCGCCGACTGTACGCCCGTACTTATTGCTGATTTTAGTACCGGAAACGTTGCAGCCCTTCATGCAGGCTGGCGGGGGACGGCGGCGAAAATTGTCCCTAGTGCGATCGCCAAGTTACAATCCCAGGGTAGCAAAATAGAGAATTTAAAATTTGCTTTAGGCCCGGCGATTTCTGGCACAGTTTATCAAGTATCTTATCAAGTAGCGTTAGAAGTAGTATCTAGTATTGGTTCTGACGATTCTAAGTTAATGCAGACATTACAAGAATTGCCCAATCCGCCAATATTACCCGATCCGCATCCCGGACGAGTGCGGCTAGATGTGCGACGAGTGATTGCTTTGCAGTTAGAAAACTTGGGTATAAGTCCCGATCAAGTAGCCGTTTCTCCTCATTGCACTTATTCTCAGCCTGAGCATTTCTTTTCTTACCGCCGCGACAAACTAAAGTTAGTTCAGTGGTCAGGTATCGTGAGTTCAAACTCTATTAGCTAAAGATTCAGGTAGTAATTCTTGATGCAATAAAGCTCGATCTACAAGAGATGCTATTTTTTCAGGAGAAGTTGCCTCGCCATTAACAAAATGCTCTATCCACGTCTTGCTAATGACATTGGGATCTTCTGGCATTTGGGATAATTCCCATCCTGGCATATCCAAGTCGCTCATTAGTTGGCTAACTTTAGGATCGTAACTTAGCGCAAAACATCGACAACCTTCACTAGCCGCCATAATCAAGCTATGTAAGCGCATACCGATCGCCATTTCTACGCCGCGAAACAAGCCTTTTAGAGCTTTAGGATCTTCTAAACTAAAGATTTCGCTTTTTCCTGGTAATTGTGGTTGAATTGCTTGAGCGATCGCTAAGTCTTGAGTTTTCTGAAATGGTACAAGCAAAATACAAGTCTGGGTAGCTGTTTGAAAGTCAACCAAAGCGCGGGTAAAGGTAGCTAGACGCGCGGGAGTTAATAGAGGGTGCGATCGCAATGTGACAGCAATTCTAGGCGCGGGTAAGTTCCATAATCCAGGTACAGCAACTGATTCAAGCGCCCACACGGGATCTGGGGCTAAAGTACAAGATACTTGCCAATTGGTTAATAAGGCAGCCGATGCGCGATCGCGGACGCTTACAGCGCTGCAATTGCTAAAAGTCCGCCGTGCCAAAAACTGAGTTAAAGGACGCTTTAACGGCCCAATACCCTGCGCCCAAGCAATAGTTTTGAGTCCCATAGCTTGCGCTAAAGTCATGAGTCCCCCGTAGTAAAAAGGACTAATGGCGCTGGTTGCGTCTTGCATCAAACTACCACCACCCCAGATAAACACCTCTGATTGGCGCAAGGCTTGAATCACTTGGGGTAAGGAATTGCGATCGCATGACTTTACTTTATAGCGATTTGTTGTGGCTTCAGGATTTCCCGAAAGCACTAAAGGAGTTACATTATCTGGCAACATTTGCAACAGCGTTGCTAATAACGCCTCATCGCCGCCATTTCCTTTACCATAGTAGCCACATAAAACCGCTTGCATTTTAAAAGTACCTAATTTAACGTTTTTGGAAGCGAAACGGCTCTAAAATTGCTCCCCATAAAGCTTTACCTGTAACGCTATCGATGCCTTTGTCGTAACTCAAAAATTCATCTTTACGCGCTTGGAATCCTAAAGAAACTTGTTTGGTTTCCCCGGCATAATTGAAGCAGCATTTAGCACCTTGAGGTAAAGATGCTGTAAAAACTTTGTTTTCAACTATTACATCCAATAAGCAACCAGGTAGTAGCTCAAAATCTTCTACAGTTAAGGTGTGGAGCAAATCGATATTTGTTGTCGCCCCATTTACCGCCGAGGGGTTTTTAGGCATATAATACTGTACTTTTATATCTTGCTGTTGTTGCAGTCGGATTAAGCGAGGGCGGTAAGGACGATTTAATGAGACAATATTGGCTTGTTCGGCAAAAAAAGTAATACTATCTTCAATAAATAATTGTACTGGTACTTGCCAAAGCTTTAAGTGAACATACCAAGCAGGATCGGCTAATGCTTGCTCTTGGTTGTCAAATTCACCAGTCATATAGTCAGCAAGGGTTTTTAAGTCGGGAGAAATCATTGTTAATCTGTCTAAGTGTAGAGCTATTTTTCTTGCCACTCGGTTAAAAAGGGTTAGCTAAGACGCAAGTTAACTAACTAATGACTGTAGCAGGATCGGATCGGTACAATATTTCTGACCAAGAAGTTTTTGTTTTTCCTGCATCTTTTGGACAACAACGGCTATGGTTTCTCGATCGCCTATTTCCCAATTCTTCATGTTACAACGTGGTGAATGTGTTGCGCCTTACGGGTTTACTCAATATCACTGCTCTTGAATCAAGCTTTAATGAAATTGTCCGCCGTCATGAAGTATTACGCACTAATTTTGACACTGTAGATGGAAAACCCGTACAGCTTATTTTACCTGAGTTAAAAATATCTATTCCGTTAATTGATTTACAATCTTTACCTATAGGGGCAAGAGAAGCCGCAGCACAGCAAGAAATCGCTGAATTTAGTCAAAAACCTTTTAATCTAGAGCATGGAGCGCTACTAAGGGTAAATTTGTGGCAAATTGCGGCGGAAGAATACATATTAGCTTTTGCATTACACCACATAATCTTTGATGAATGGTCGAGCGCTTTACTAATTCGAGAATTGGGCTTAATCTACACTGCTTTTTGTGCGGGGAAGCCTTCACCCCTTGAAGAAGTAACAATTCAGTATGCAGATTTTGCCCATTGGCAACGAGAATATTTGCAAGGAGATGTGTTAGAAAAACAGTTAACTTACTGGAAATCGCAATTAAAAAATCTGCCTTTACTTGAAATTGCTCCCCATCGTCCTTTACAAAATAGTTACGAGGGTGCAACAGAGTTATTAGAATTACCCCAAGATTTAGCGCAAAAAATCGCCCTTTTAAGTCAGCAAGAAGGTGTAACGCTATATATGACATTACTTGCAGCTTTTCAGGCTTTGTTGTGTCGTTATACTGGACAAACCGATATTGCTGTCGGATCTCCCATTGCTAACCGCAATCGCCGAGAATTAGAAGATGCGATCGGTTTTTTTGCCAATAGTTTAGTTATTCGCACCGATTTATCAAATAATCCTAGTTTTAAAGAGTTATTAGCCAGAGTTAAACAAGTTGCTGTAGATGCTTACGCTCATCAAGACTTGCCTTTTGAGAAGCTGGTAGAGCAATTGCACCCCGAACGAAGTTTGAATCAAAATCCTTTGTTTCAGGTCGTGTTCGCCCTGCAAAATGCCCCTATGGAGCAATTAGAGTTGCCGGGACTAACCCTTGCGCCTTTTAAGGAAATTGAGACGACAACGGCTAGGTTTGATTTGGAGTTTTATTTGTGGGAGTGCGGCGAAGATTTTAGAAACTTGTGGGGAGATAAATGGCAACAATCGGCAGGATTAAGAGGGGTTTTAGTTTACAATACTGCTTTGTTTGCAAAGGATGCGATCGCCTTATTACTTCAACACTTCCAAACTCTTTTAACTGGCGCTGTTGAGAGTATTGATACTAAGTTAGCCGATTTGCCTTTATTGAGCGTTGCTGAAGAAAATCGAATTTTGCGAGAATGGAATCAAACCCAGCACGATTATCAAAAGCATCTTTCTATTCAACAGTTATTTGAAAACCAAGTAAATATTAATCCACAGGCGATCGCTCTTAACTATAAAAATTCTCAAGTTACTTACCAACAATTAAATAACGGTAGCAATCAATTGGCGCGTTATTTGCAAAAACTTGGTGTAGGTAAAGGATCATTAGTGGGGATTTGCTTAGAATTATCGCCTGTAATGGTAGCTGTAATGCTGGGTATTCTTAAAGTTGGAGGTACATATGTACCATTAGATCCAGCTTATCCCGTCGAGCGACTTCAGTTTATGATTGATGATACGGGATTAAGTGCGATCGTTACCCACAGTAGCTTTTCTCACCTTTTTTTTAATACGCAAATCGTTTGTTTAGATAAGTATTGGCAAAAATTAGCACTTCAAAGCGATAAAAATCTCCCCAATCAATCAACCGCCGAAACTCTTGCTTATATAATTTATACTTCTGGCTCTACAGGAATCCCTAAAGGTGTTGCGGTAACTCATCAAGCGGTAAATAGACTAATTGATTCTAATTACATTACTTGGAAAAGGAGCTATAAAGTTGCTCAATGTGCAAATATTTCCTTTGATGCGGCGACTTTTGAGATTTGGGGCGCACTTTTAAACGGCGCGCAATTAGTCGGAATTGATAGAGAAACCTTGTCTCCTCAAGATTTTGCCCAAACACTCCAACAGCAAGAGATTGATATTTTATTCCTGACTACAGCTTTATTTAACCAGATAGCGCAAGAAATTCCGTCAGCTTTTAAAGGTTTGAAATATTTACTTTTTGGCGGCGAAATGGTGGATGTGAAATCAGTGCAAGCAGTGGTTGAAAGCAAGCCGCAGCACTTGTTGCACGTATATGGGCCCACAGAAAATACTACTTTTACTACTTGGTATGAAGTGGAAAATGTAGTAGAAGTAAAGACTATCCCGATTGGAAAAGCGATCGCAAATACGCAAATATATTTATTAGACAATTACTTAAACCCTGTACCTGTAGGAGTTGCAGGAGAAATTTATATTGGCGGTGATGGTTTAGCACAAGGCTATTTTAATCGTCCTGAATTGACAACTAAACAATTTATTACTCATCCTTGGCAAAAATCAGCGCGTTTGTACAAAACTGGCGATTTTGCCCGTTATTTACCCGATGGCAATTTAGAATTTATTGGGCGCAAAGACGATTTAGTAAAAGTAAGGGGTTTTCGGATTGAATTAGGGGAAGTGGAAACAGTGTTAAATCAGCATCCTAAAGTCCGCGAAAGTGTAGTTGTAGTTAAAGAGGAGAATTTAGTTGCTTATATCGTTGCTTCTGTACAGCTAAAAAGTTCGCAATTGAAAGAGTTTTTGCAAGTAAAGTTACCAAACTATTCCATCCCGGCGGTTTTTGTATTTTTAGATGAATTACCTCTCACACTCAATGGTAAAGTAGACCGCCTAGCCCTTCCTACACCGGATTTTACCCAAAATATCTCTAACAAAACTCCGCGTAATTCCGTTGAAGCCGAATTAGTAGAGTTATGGAATGGATTATTAGGCGTTAAAGCTGGAATTGACGATAACTTTTTTGAATTGGGTGGACATTCACTACTTGCAACAAGGTTAGTTTCTAGAATCCGTGAGAGTTTTGGCGTACAAGTACCGCTAAAGAGAGTGTTTGAAACTCCAACTATTGCAGGACTTGCTGAGTATATAGCTAGTAGCAGAGATATTACTAATCGTGAGGAGGTAAAATTTTGAGTGCTGTTGAATTATTGGCGAATTTACGGCGTTTAGATATTCAGGTATTTGTAGAAGGCGAAAGCTTGCAATGTAACGCTCCTCAAGGAGTTTTGACGGAGGAATTGCGATCGCATATCATCAACTATAAATCTGAATTAATCGCTTTACTTCGTCCATCTCCTCCCCTTATACCCCAGACTAATCGTACTTGTTTATCTTTCGCTCAACAAAGGTTGTGGTTTTTAGACAAACTTATTCCCGAAAATCCTTTCTACAATATACCTGCGGCTTTGTGTCTTACCGGAAAGCTTGATTACTTAGCTTTAAAACAAGCATTTAATACCATTGTCCAACGTCACGAAGCTTTGCGGACAAACTTTATTGAAGTAAATGGACAACCAATTGCGATCGCATCTCCTCAAATTGATGTATCTTTGCCTATAGTGGATTTGCAGCATTTAGCCGCAACAGAAAGACAATCCGCCGCTCAAAACATTGCTACACAAGACGCACAACGTCCATTTAATCTTGCTAATGAGTTGTTGCTGCGCGTCAAATTATTACAGTTAAGCAAAGATGAATATGTTTTACTGCTCAATTTGCATCATATCGTTGCTGATGGTTGGTCGCTAGGGGTATTAATTCGAGAAATTGGACTACTGTATACAAATCAACCTTTACCACCCTTAACTATTCAATACGCAGACTTCGCATTTTGGCAAAGAAAGTATTTGCAAGGAGAAGTATTAGAAAGTCAATTATCTTACTGGAAAGCGCAACTTGCTGACCTTCCGATGCTAAATTTGCCTACACATCCGCGCAAAGTGGTACAAAGCTATAAAGGTGCGACGCAAAAACTCTCTCTATCTCCAGCTTTGAGTGCTTGCTTAGAAACTTTGAGCAAGCAAACAGGCGCAACCTTATTTATGACAATGCTTGCAGCTTTTCAAGTATTGCTGAGTCGTTATACAGGACAAGAAGATATTGTAATCGGATCTCCGATCGCAAATCGCAATCGCGCCCAATTAGAATCATTGATTGGCTTTTTTGTGAATAGTTTAGTATTGCGGATAGATTTAGCAGGTAATCCCACTTTTAGGGAATTGCTAGGACGAGTACGAGAAACGACAATAGAAGCTTACGATCGCCAAGACTTACCCTTTGAAAAGCTAGTTGAAGAATTGCAAGCAGAGCGCGATTTAAGCCGAAACCCATTATTTCAGGTGGTTTTTGCTCTCCAAAATGCCCCAATGCAACCCTTGGAATTACCAGGAATAACAATAAATCCTTTGCAGTTTGAGGTTACTACTACAAGATTCGATTTAGAGTTGCATCTGTGGGAGCAAGGTTTTGGTTTAAGTGGGTTATGGTCAGAAAAAGCTGAAGGAATTAGCGGTTTTTTGGCTTACAATACCAATTTGTTCGATAAAAATACAATTTCTCAGTTTCTCGCTCATTTTCAAACCTTACTTACAGGAATTGTTGCAAATCCCGATACTTCCATAGCTGATTTACCTTTATTAAGCGATACCGAAACCTATCGGTTATTAACGGAGTGGAATCAAACTAGCTGTACTTACCCAGAGAAACTATTTCATCAACTGTTTGAATCGCAAGCTGAGAAATCACCAAATGAAATCGCTGTAGTCTTCGATAATCAAACACTAACCTATCAGCAATTGAACCACAGGGCGAATCAATTAGCGCATTACCTACAAGAATTAGGGATTAAGCCAGAAAGTTTAGTCGGAATTTGCATTGAGAAGTCGCTAGAAATGGTGATTGGGATACTAGGGATTTTTAAAGCAGGTGGCGCATATGTACCTATAGATCCAAATTATCCTCAAAGCCGCCGAGAGTTTATACTTACCAATACAGGAGTAAAAGTAGTTTTAACTCAGCAGTCTTTAACATCTTTATTTGCAGACATCAAGCTAATTTGCTTAGATACAGACGAAAGTATCGCTACTTACAGCGCCGAAAATCCCACCAGTAGCGCAAATATAGATAATCTTGCTTATATTATTTATACATCTGGCTCGACAGGGAAGCCAAAAGGAGTTTTAATTGAGCATCGCGGACTATGTAATGTAGTTGCAGGACAGATCAAAGCTTTTGAATTGCGATCGCACAACCGAATTTTACAGTTTAGCTCTCTATGCTTCGACGCTTCTATTTTTGAGATAACGCTTGCTTTTGGAGTTGGTGCAAGTCTTTATATTCCCCCCAAAAAAGCCCAATTACCAGGAAGGGATTTAGTAGAATTTCTGCAAACAAACGCGATCGATACAACGATCATTTCTCCAGCAGTTTTAGCCGTTTTACCCGTATCCGAATTACCACTACTGCAAACTGTGATTGCTGGTGGTGAAGCTTGTACAACTGAAATTGTCCAACAATGGGCTAACAATCGTCGTTTATTCAACGCTTACGGCCCAACAGAAGCAACGGTATGGGCAACGGTGGGACAATTAATGGTTTCGGACGAAAAGCCCTCTATCGGTCGTCCAGTGGCAAATACGCAGATTTATCTATTAAGCGATCGCCTTCTTCCCATACCAATTAGCGTAGTTGGCGAGGTTTATATTGCTGGAGATGGCGTAGCGCGAGGTTATTTGAATCAAGAAGAATTGACAGCGCAAAGGTTTATCAATAATCCTTTTTCAACCAATCGTTTGTACAAAACTGGGGATTTAGCTCGTTATCGCCATGATGGAAGTTTAGAATTTATTGGACGCATTGACGAGCAAGTAAAAATTCGTGGCTTTCGGATAGAGTTAGGCGAGATTGAAACAGTATTAAAACAGCATCCAATGGTAACTGATGCGATCGCCATTGCTAAGAGC
>CAJQOK010000460.1 GCA_905479905.1 uncultured Aliterella sp. | reverse complement strand
CTGGTTTTTCCCCAAGCGATCGCTCCTGTCCTGTCTAGAGCGATCGCTCCTAAATCTCTTTGATTTTTGTGGGCTTCAGCAAAAGTACGCTTCATCGCCTCGTGTAAAGACAACCCATCGGTGACGCGCACGACAATTCGGGCGGCTAAACATTCATCGATGATATCTTCACCGATCCCCGTACAGCTAACGGCGGCGTGCATGGTGGCATAATTTCCCGCAGGCATTGCCGAATCGCTAACTCTGCCTATGCGTTCAAAGCCTTTACCCCCTGTTGATGTGCCTACTGCCAAATTTCCCTGGCTGTCGAGGACGACAACGCCAATTGTACCCCGTCCGGCATTTTCGACTAATTCTGGTTCTGCGATTACTCCCGCCATCGTTTTCACAAAATTTTCTTGGCGCTCCTGCATCCATTCATTTAGGCGCAGTTCGGTGAGAGGATTGTAGAGCGGTATTTGTAATTCCCTGAGCAATTCGGCGGAGCCATAATCAGATAAAACGCGATCGGGAGAATTTTGTAAGTAGGACGCTAAATCAATGGGGTGTTGTACCCTTGATACATTAATAGCACCGCTAAAGCGCTGACTTGTTCCATCCATTAAGGCGGCGCTCATGCGGATTTGTCCATCAAATTGCAGTACCGAACCCGTCCCGGCATTGAAGCGGGGATCGTCTTCTAACAACCGACAACCCAACACTACTGCATCGCTGGCTTTTGCTCCCGATTTCAGCAGTGCATACACTTGTTCGATAACTTGGGTGAGGCTGCGTCTAACAGATTCTACTCCTCCTTTTCCTTTTAACGAACTCCCCGCCCCACCATGAATAATTAACTTAGGCTGCACCTTTAAACTCCAGACGTTTGCTTGCAAGTATACTAAATTGCGCTCTTATTGCGAAGTGCTTTTACGACGGCGACAGCGTTCTGAGCAGTATTTCACATCATCCCAGCAATCAGCCCATTTTTTGCGCCAAGTAAAGGGACGCTGACATACAGGACAAATTTTTGTCGGTAAATCGGATTTAGAGTAGGGCATGGCAGTTTTAATCGTATATCTTCTTTAATTTTACAAATGTTTACGAAAGCACAGAAACTAACATCGGTACGAATTGTTTTAGTAGAACCTGCGGGCGATCGCAATATCGGCGCGATTTCTAGAGTGATGAAAAATTTTGGTTTACAGCAGCTAGTTTTAGTTAATCCCCAGTGCGATCCCCAGTCGGAAGAAGCGCGACGTGCGGCGGTTCACGCGGGAGAAGTTTTAGCGGCGCAGCAGGTAGTACCAACGCTAAAAGACGCTTTACAGGGGTGTGTACGGGCGATCGCTACTACAGCGCGCGATCGCGAGAAATCGCCTCTTGAACACCCCCATACGGCTTTACCCTGGCTCCTAGAAACTCCCCTTGAGCAACCCTCCGCCCTAATTTTTGGCCCTGAATGTCGAGGATTGAGCAATCAAGAATTAAACTATGCTCAACGCTTTGTTCGCATTCCCTCTAACCCCGATTATTCATCGCTCAACTTGGCGCAGGCGGTGGCTGTTTGCTGTTACGAATTAACACAATCGGTAGACTTTTCAACGGGCGATCGCCCCCTACCCCTCGATTATGCTGCAATTGATGAATTAGAAGGCTATTACCAGCACTTGCAAGCAGTTTTGCTTACCATTGGCTATGTTTATCCTCACACCGCCGCTAGTCGGATGGAGAAATTTCGCCAAATTTTTAACCGCGCTCATCTTGACAAATCAGAGCTAAGTATGCTAAGGGGTATCTTAACTCAAATGCAGTGGGCATTACAAAAAAAGGCTGAAAGCTGAGAAGATAAGTTATAAGTTTGGCAGGGCGAAGACTTTTTATCAGCAGATCGCCGCATCAGAATTTTTAGATAGTAA
Source organism: uncultured Aliterella sp. (assembly GCA_905479905.1). Taxonomy (GTDB): domain Bacteria; phylum Cyanobacteriota; class Cyanobacteriia; order Cyanobacteriales; family Chroococcidiopsidaceae; genus Aliterella. The sequence continues at coordinate 1,000 of CAJQOK010000460.1, read as the reverse complement.
TAACATTTAGTAGTTCGTGCTACTAATTGAGCATTAAAGTTAAGCATCAAGCATTTTTTAAAGATTTATTGTCAATTATTAGGTGTGAGGAGTTAGGCGTGGAACAGCCGTTAGCAAAAAACAAGTCGCTGGGATCGCAATTCAAGGTTAATTCTTTCAGAAATGAAGGGAGGAAAACCGCCCAAAGTATCAGTCAAGATATTAAAATTCCTTATAAGAATGAAAATTTGCAGCCAACAGCCGCAAGGGATATCTCAAATCTTAAAGTAGAGCAAGGTTGGGAAACTAAGGTTGAAATAGCAGCAATGAATGGCAAATCGCGATCGCGTCCAGTAAATTTACCAGCAAAAGCTTTGCTCAATAACCAACGAGCAAAGCCATCGCCGCCAACTACCGCACAGAAAAAGGTAGTACCACCGTCAGCAACTAAACGTCCCGTAAAGCGCAAGAAATCTCCGGGATTAATGGTGTATGCTTTGCGCCTACTAATTTTTGGCATGGGAACTTGGGTAATTGCCGGGACTTTGTTATCGGCGCTAAATCCGGCAACTCGGATGAATCAACAAGCAAAAGAAAAGCTTGCTCGACCCATCGCTAAAGCAGAGCCGATTGTAGTCGTGCCGCCAGCAATCAAGCTAAATCAAGAAATGATGCCCTTAAAAGCTGCTGTACAGCAATTAGGAGCGAAGAATAAGGGACTAACACCGGGAGCTTTTTTTGTCGATCTTGATACCCATAATTATCTAGACTGGAATGGCTCGTTACCTTTTGCCGCCGCTAGTACGATCAAAGTTCCTATACTTGTAGCATTTTTTCAAGATGTAGATGCGGGAAAAATTCGTTTAGATGAAAAACTTACCCTCAAAAAAGAGCTTATTGGTAGTGGATCGGGAGGAATGCAGTACCAAAAGCTAGGAACGAAATATAGCGCTTTAACTACAGCAACGCAAATGATTGTAGTTAGCGATAATACCGCAACAAATATGTTAATTGCTCGGAT
>CAJQOK010000459.1 GCA_905479905.1 uncultured Aliterella sp. | reverse complement strand
TGTCTCCAGCTTGTAGTAATTGCGGACACGCAGAAGTTGAAAATAATTGCTCAAATCTGCTTTGCTGGGCAACTACTGCGCTAGTAAAATCTTGCTCAGTAAGCAGCGCTTCACCAGTGCCTAAGCTTGCTTCGATAGTTAAACTTTCTCCTGGTAATAATTTTACTGTTAAATAGCCTGGACTATGTAAGTCTTCGCGATCGCCTAATCCCCGTTTAGTTTCCTCAATTAGTTGATAATCGCAATACCATACAGGGTCTTGTTGATACTCTCCTTTCGTCCATTGCAACTGCCAAAGAGTGCCTATTTGTTCCAGTCTAATTGCTTGCAAATAAAGCTGATTTTGTTTTACAACTTGAGAAAACTGTAAATTGGGTTCGGCGTGTTGTTGGTGGTGAAAATTGCGATCGCCAATCATCAACCGTAACCGTAAAGTTGCGGCTTCTTTTCCTTCGTAGCGGTATTGAATCAAAACGCGATGCAAAAACTTTTCTCTACGATCTCCTTCATAGGGCATAACTATTTGTCTAGTCAATTCCCATTCATCTTCACCCCATACCCAAGTCGGAGTTGGCTCAATGCTAAAAGAGCGCAACAGCCTGTAGCCTAACGGTTCTACGCTCCCACTACCCCAAAAATTTGTCCCTAAAAGTTGCATTTCCCCACTTACTTCTAAACTTGCTTCTAAATGGGAAAACAATAAAGTGCGACTTCTTGGGGGATTTAGCGCTGCTACCAACCACCCGTGATAAGTCCGCGTCCTAGCATCGCTGACAGTACCACTGGCAAAACTTCCTAGCCCGTTAGTTAGCAACCATTCTCTAGTATCTAAATCGCCCATTTGCTACTCAAAATCGTTATGACTATGATATATTCGTAACAGTTCGTAAACAATTATTCCATAGCTGGGCAAAATCTAGCACATCATTGCCCGCAGACGGATTGATAAAACACATACGTTATCAAGGAGAACTAATTTAATGCCTTTAACTTACGCCGCCGAAGGATGCTTGAGAGTTGGTCAAACAGCGCCAGATTTTACTGCTACGGCCGTATTCGATCAAGAATTTAAAACAATTAAGCTATCGGACTATCGTGGCAAATACGTCGTTTTGTTCTTCTATCCCCTAGACTTTACCTTTGTTTGCCCTACAGAGATTACTGCTTTTAGCGATCGCTATGCTGAATTTAGTCAAATTGGCACAGAAGTATTAGGAGTTTCTGTTGATAGCGAATTTTCACATTTAGCATGGATTCAGAGCGATCGCAAATCCGGCGGTGTAGGCGACTTAACTTATCCTTTAGTGTCCGATATCAAAAAAGAAATCAGCGCCGCTTACAATGTACTTGATCCAGAAGCTGGCGTTGCTTTACGTGGTTTGTTCATTATCGACAAAGACGGCGTTATTCAACACGCTACTATCAACAACTTGTCCTTTGGGCGTAGTGTAGACGAGACGCTAAGAACCCTGCAAGCAATTCAGTACGTACAATCTCATCCTGATGAAGTTTGCCCCGCAGGTTGGCAACCCGGCGACCAAACAATGGTTCCCGACCCTATCAAGTCAAAAGTCTTTTTTGCTGCCGTGTAAGCCTTGTCAGTAAAAAACTAAACTTGAAAAGCCCCAATTGCTAAGAGATTAAATATCTACGGCTAATTGGGGCTTTGATATTTTTAAGGAGATAAATATTTATGCTGACTTCCAACGACTTTAGCGGATTATTCAATGAGCGTTTTTTCCGCAATCTTTTTCCGATTCCCGCAACCAACGATCTAACATTAGGCGAATTAGCACCGGGTTTTAGCTTGCCAGATATTAGTAATAGTCGCACGATTAAGTTTTCAGAATACCGAAACAAACAGCCCGTATTACTTGCTTTTACGCGCATTTTTACTGAAAATCAGTATTGTCCCTTTTGTTTTCCCCATATTAAAGCTTTGAATGAAAACTACGAAAAGTTTACAAGCATGGGTGTAGAGGTTTTATTAATTGCTAGTACCGATGAAGTGCAAAGCAAAAAAGTTATTAGCGATTTGAACCTAAAAATGCCTTTACTGAGCGATCCTAGCTGTCGGGTTTTCCATTCTTACAAACTAGGTCAAGCCTTGGGAGCGCCTTTACCAGGGCAATTTGTCACAGATATACAAGGAAAGCTGCGTTACAAACATCTGTTTTCTTTTCTCGATCACAACGCCAGTATTGAAACCTTGCTAGAGCAATTTTAGAGATTAAATATAGAAATTTTGACAACGAGACGTTGCATTGCAACGTCTCTAGCATTAGTTTTGAAATCATTTTCGCTTCTTGAATTTAGCAACGCTCAATTTTAAAATTAGTCATAGAATTAAGCACATACACGCAGACTAATTTCGTTATAGAGGAATACCCTTGTTAAAGCTTTATCATGTGCCAATATCTTTCAACTCTCGTCGTGTATGGATTGCACTACTAGAGAAAAAACTCCAGTTTGAACTGGTGGAACTTAAATTAGATGGCGATCAATTTCAACCAGATTTTGTAGCGCTTAATCCCTTCCACCATATTCCGGTGTTAGTAGATGACGGCTTTAGGGTAATTGAATCTTTGGCGATTCTTGACTATTTAGAAGCGAAGTATCCTACCCCTGCAATGCTACCTACCGAGGCGCAGAACTTAGCAACCGTGAGGATGGCGCAAATGGTAACTATCAATGAATTAGCACCTGCTACAAATCTACTATTCATGCAAATGCTAGGCGTTAAGAGCGATGAGTCTAAGTTAGAGGAAGCAAGAGCGAGATTGGCAACAGGGTTGAGTTTTTTAGAAAATTTGTTAGGTAATAGCTCTTATTACGGTGGTGAACAACTATCATTGGCTGATATCGTTGCTGGAACTACTGTCAGCGTCCTGCATTATTTCAACGTGTCTCTAGATGAATATCCTATACTAAGTGCTTGGTGCGAAAGATTAGTGCAACGTCCGGCTTGGTTAGAGACTACGACTAGCACTAGAGATGTTGCTGCTTTTATATCCCGAAGGAAAGCACAAATAGCACAGAGTAAATAATATAGTTTTAGTGAGGAAGTGTTTGTAATGCACAAAGAAATAGCTTGATAAAGCCAAGTCCACAACAGCTATTCGCTTTATTTCAGGATTCAGTATTTTTAAGCGATGCGTTAAAAAGCATTCATTTGGTACGAATTGACGAGCGCACTAATAAGGTAGTGATTTTAGCAGGCGACTCAATCCAAATAGAAATTAGCCAAAATGGTAGGAGAGAAATTCGATGAGTAATTTAGGGTTTATGACTTTGGGGGACGATTCCCAAAAACCTCCAGACTTTTCTAAAATGTCTGAGACAGACTTAAGAGCTTATGTCCTTGCTCACAGAAAAGACCA
>CAJQOK010000458.1 GCA_905479905.1 uncultured Aliterella sp. | reverse complement strand
TCAAGTTTCTGAAATTGCTCAAAGCGATTATTTCCAGAAGTTACAACAAACTGCAAAAGAGATTCGCGCCCAATGGACAGAATCAGACGAACAGAAATAAAGGAGATAGACAATGGCGAAAATTATTTCAATTCATTCTTTCCGAGGCGGAACGGGTAAATCTAACGTGACTGCGAACCTCGCGACCTTGATTGCGCGTGCAGGCTACCGCGTTGGAATCGTAGATACAGATATTCAATCACCAGGCATTCATGTTCCTTTTGGGTTAGATGAAACTAAAGTTAAGCATACGCTGAATGATTACTTATGGGGACGCTGTGCGATTGAAGCAGCTACTTATGATCTCAGTTCTATATTCACGACGCGACAGAACTGGTTTTCTAACAACAGAGGCAAACTGTTTCTAACTCCATCAAGCATCAAAACAAATGAAATCTCGCGGATTCTGCGTGAGGGGTATGATGCCCGCTTACTCAACGATGGATTTCGCCACCTGACGCAGCGTTGCAAGTTAGATTACCTGTTCATTGATACTCACCCTGGAATCAATGAAGAGACACTTCTTTGCGCGATTATTTCTGATGTACTTGTGGTAATTATGCGCCCTGACAAGCAAGACTATCAAGGAACAGCAGTGACAATCGATGTTGCACGTAAATTAGAAGTTCCAAAGATGTTATTGGTTGTTAACAAAGCATTACCTAGCCTTAATCATGAGGTATTGCGGCAGCAGGTTCAAAGAATTTACAATGTTCCAGTTGCAGGAATCCTACCTGTTTGCGAAGAAATGTTTCATTTGGCAAGCAGTGATATTTTCTGCCTGCGTTATCCAGAGCATTCCTGGACAAAAACTGTGAGTGCGATCGCCAAACAACTAAGCGAAAGCAACAAATCAAATAAGTCATTTCCACTTGGGATTGGACGCAATCGTTGACAAAAACAATTTGCCTACCCCTTACGGGAAAGCAGGTCTTCTGCCTTCAGCTTTCGCTTATCGATTATTTTGCATGAGTTCGCCCTTATCAGATATAGAAGAACATAACGGGTGCGATGCGCTTCGGTGCTGACTTGCCTCTTAGGGTTCGCACCCACAATTTGCTTTTTCTTCAAGGAGGTGAAAGAATTTAGAGAGATTAGCTTCAAGTAAGTGAAAATACTGTGGGTTGTGTATCAAAATATTGGAAATTCGTCAAGTTCTCTACCAGTAAGCCCTCTGTTGAAATGATTGTTGCTGCTCAAACTTATTTTCACTCATCCTTTCCGGGTTTGGCACAAGAGGTTGAATCGGACGCTGCGCTTGTGCGCTCTCTTTGGCAACAAATGCGCTTTCCTAAAGAAACCGATACCAATGAATGCTATCTAGCTGAAATATGTCTTCGTTGCTACATCTCTCACCAAATTTATCAAGTTTGCTTAGACTTAGGAACGAAGTTTGGCAACCGCAACGGTTTTACTTATCAAGATTTGTTGCCGTTTGTATTGGATGATGAAGTCCTCTTGGCAACGCCAACCCAGCAGCAAAGGCTCAGATATAAGTCAACTCAAAGCTCCTATCAATCATTAGCAACCACCGTCTTAAAAACATTCAATCCAACTAAAGGATCGCTCAATACATGGGTGAATCGCTATGTTAAGCAACATCCAGAACTCAAGCGGTTTCTACTCCAGCATGGCGTTTTTCTGATTAGCGATTGGGCGCTTTTAAATGATACAAATTCCAAGCAGTTACAAAAAATTCTCGCTGATATGTATCGTTTAACGTCAGTTGAAATTCAGCAAATGTGCGAACTGTTGGTAAGTTACCATGCAGTTTATCGTCAAGATCGTATGGATCAACGACTCGCGAGAGCAACATCACCCTGTCAGCCACCAACAGACGAGCAATTAACTCGCATTGCTGGTGAATTGCAGACTCAGAGCGATCGCATATTGAGCAATAAGGCAATATTAAACCAACTGAGCGCGATCGCAACCAAAATCAGACAATATCGGATTGCAGCACAAGGAGGCTCTGTTTCTTCGGTTTCCTTTGATCGACCAGAGATTCAACCTATGGTAGAGCGATCGCAAATTCCCCAAGATGACGAACAAATTGAATTTATTAAACTATATCAAACTCAATTTATCGAATGTTTAGATAAAGCTATTTCTCAAGTTCTTAATGATTTTATTTTTAAGCTTCAACGTAAGCGTTCTTCTGCGGAACAATCGTTTATAACTGCTTTACATCTTTTTCATTGTCAAGGTCAATCCATGACTCAAATTGCACCACAAATTGGGCTAAAAAAACAATATGAAGTAACTCGGTTATTAAAACTTAATGAACTACGAGTTGATATTCGTCAACATTTGTTAGTAATGTTGCGCGATCGCGTTCTCGATACCGCCAAACTATTTGCCGACTCCGAACGCTTGCAAAGTTTAGAGCGGCAGGTGGAATTGATTTTAGATGAACAGATTTCAGGCATTATCCAAGAAGCAGAATCTGAGGCAAAAAATCCGATTCGCGATCGACCCCTACGCAGTCTGTTAGCTCGTCGTCTCTGTCGTTATCTCTATTCCAAAAATATTAAACCATGATAGATCAACCTGTACCAATGTCAGACTTACCAGACTTGCCCGATTGGCAGTCTCTCAACGAAACGCGCACCGAACTATTACCAGAGCATTTCCAGGTGGCTGCGCGTCTCAGTAAATCGATTCCCTCACAACAACGCTGGCAAGTCTACCTTTGTGCATTGGGAGTTTTGGGATTTGAGCAATGGCTCAAAGAACGCGCTACAAGAATGCACTTCCAGCAGCGTAGCGCCTCGATTTGGCAACCCGCATATGCAAATTTACTGGCAGCAGCGTGTAACATCCAAGTTGGTTCCTTTAAACTTTGCCTGATAACTTCTAACAATTTGACCGATCAACATAGCATTCCTTTCGCGGTTTTCGACATTCCCGATTTCGCGGCTCATTTCTACGTGCTGATGCAGGTTGAGGAGGAAAAACAGCAAGTTGCTGTATCTGGATTTATGAGTTACCAGCAATACCAGCACTATCAACAGACAGCACGGTTACAAGTAGATTCAGATTGGACATATACGCTACCTTCAACCTGGTTCAACCTTGATCCTGACGCGCTACTGCTTAATCTACGCTGTCTGGAAGCAGATGCAATTCAACTACCTGCACCACTACCTGCTGTAAAGAATAATACAACTATAGCGTTGCGGCAAAAGTTGGAAAAAATAAAATTTCAACTGCAAACTCAGCATCCTTGGGAATTGCTTACGGTAAAAGAAGGTACAACGCTGCTGAGTAATCCAGGCTTAGTAGACTGGGTTTATCAGGCTGCAAGCGGATCGTTTGCACTACCCTTAATTAATGTCGGTGATTGGTTACGCAATCGACTTGATCCGGTGGCGCAGGAGTTGGGGTGGATGCTGATGCCGTCACTAGCGTTATCAAAAATGCGCTCTTTGGAAGAAGATTTTGATAAAATTCGAGCTGGATTGGAACAGCAGGAAATTCACATTCCCCCAACGGCGCGAGGTGCTTTCCGTGACTTGGACTATGAACGAGGCGGTTTCCGGCTGTACGCAATTATGTGGGTGCTATCGGAAACAACAGAACCAGAATGGATGTTGCTGATTGCCTTGGGTTCCCAGCCACAAGCGCAAATGCCAAAAACTCTCAAATTGGAGGTACGCGACGAAACACAGCTATTATTCACACAATCGTTGTCAGACACGAGCCAGGGTGTACTCTACGCTCAAGTTATTGGCAACTGCAACGAGCGCTTCTGGGTGAGTGTAACTGCGGACGATGAGGCTGTATTTGAGATTCCGCCTTTTGGTCTGGAACTTGAAGGAAGGATTTAAAAGGCAGCTAGGGATAATTTATATATTTTTGACACTTAAAACTTTCGACTTCAATTCTATGAGTTACGCAAATCAATTTATTTGGATAGCTGGACAAATTGTAGTTAACTATTCTCTCTTTTCTCGTTCCTATTCTCTAAATAGGACTGCATTAATTATGGAGTCACCTCGAAATGTTGCTTTACTATGCTGTACCTAGTAACGAGAAGTATCTAAATTAATAGCTTGCTACTAATAGAAATTTGGTATTAATTATGAAACTTAATTCCCATATCTTTAATCTAAAAGTTCAAAAGGTCGAGCAAATTTGTTTGTTCGAGTTGTCCTGGGGACAGGGGCAAAGATTAACCGCACAGGTTAATTATCCAACTTCCTTAACTGGGCTATATAAAGACTGGCGACGGGC
>CAJQOK010000457.1 GCA_905479905.1 uncultured Aliterella sp. | reverse complement strand
GAGTTGGGATTTATCCGCAGCAATAAAATTGTGTCGCTATTTGCTGTCATATCTGACTGAGAAACATCGCCTTTGCTTTCTCCCACAGGATCGATACCCAAAACTAAAATATTTACGGGTCGTGCTATTTGGTATTGATTGGTGATGGGTACGGCTTTGTTACCTTGTTTGCTTAATAATTCTGTCAATTGTTGCTCTTGACTTAAAGGCGCGCGATCGCTCCATATTGGCATAAGTAGCGCTGCATTACCTCCTAGCAACACGAAAAAGGTAATTAAGCACGTCCAAGATAGCAAGGGATTTTTGCGCCAAGTCAGCAACAATCGATAACGCAACCCCAAACTGTGTTTGACCAATTGGCGACGGACAGACGAACTAGAGGTTCTTTGGACTCCCTTAACCACAACTATTTTTCCCTAAAAGCGATCGCACTACAGGTATATTAATGCAAGCTGTTAATATTGCCACTGGTAAAGTAAAATATCCTTGCAAATCGTGGCAATAAATTAATTAGGACTAGCTCAATGATTCCGGTAATTTTAGCTGGTGGTAAAGGCGAACGTTTTTGGCCCCTCAGTCGCACCCATCGCCCCAAGCAATTTTTAAGTTTGGATGGTAGCGGCAAAAGCTTACTCCAATCCACCGCCGAGCGCTTGCTACCCCTTTCTGGAGGGTGGGATAGGTTGCTCGTCGTCACATCTGTCGCTTTAGCTGAGGGAGTCAAAGAGCAGCTACCAGAGTTACCTCTAGAAAATATCCTCGCCGAACCTGAAGGCAAAGACACCGCCCCCGCCGTTACTTGGACGACTTTAGAAATTGCCAAGCGCTACGGAGAAGATGCAATTGTGGGCTTTTTTCCAGCCGATCCTTGGATTGAAGATCCCCTTAGTTTTCAGCATACTTTACGCTCGGCAGTAGAATTAGCTGCAACCGAAAATGCGATCGCAACTTTGGGTGTAAAGCCAACTTACCCCTCTACAGGCTACGGTTACATTGAGCAAGGAGAACAAACCGCGACTTTTGGCGGTTTACCTGTTTACCGCGTCAATCGTTTTACTGAAAAACCTGATCGCCAAACTGCCGAATCATTTATTACTACTGGGCGCTTTAGCTGGAATAGCGGGATGTTTATTTTCAAAGTTGGGGTAGTTATCAATGAACTATATACCTACGCCCCCGAAATTATCCAACCCCTAGCAGCCCAAGGAGTAGCAGCCTATGCAAATCTGCCTAAAATTAGTATTGACTACGCTTTGATGGAAAAAACAAAACTAGCCTATGTATTGCCTGTAGACTTTGCTTGGGACGATTTGGGCGATTGGAATGCCATTGAGCGCTTATTAAAAACCGATGCACCCAATGTAGAAGTAGCAAATCATGTAGGGCTAGATACTACAGGATCGTTGCTTTACGCCACCGATGATAATGAAGTCATAGTTACAATTGGTCTAGAGGATGTTGTAGTTGTACGCGATCGCAATGTAACTTTAATTGTCAAAAAAGACCGCACCCAAGAAATTAAGCAAGTCTTAAAAATGCTTAAAGACAATCCAAAATTTACAGATTTACTATAAATCTGTCAAAAGTAAACTCCTGATAGAGGCGTTAAAGCTGCTTTTTGAGCTACAACCAAACAATCTTGACGGGCAATTTATTGATAATTCCCCAATGCTTGTATTTACCTAATAGGTTTCGAGCAAAACTTACTAGCTGCCAACTATTGTTTCCCCTTATTTAACCTAACTTGTGTTTTTAACTCAAACTACTTCCCGTCAACGCGAAATTATTGAAGTTGTCCTCCGCAATGGCTGGGACTATATGCGCCGCATCTTAACGGGCGGCAAAGCCGACGAACCCCAGTTGCCCACCCCCGCCGTATTGCGAAACATTTTGGTAGACTTGGGCCCTGTTTATGTCAAGCTGGGTCAACTATTAAGTACCCGCCCGGACTTATTGCCCTCTGCCTATATTGAGGAACTGTCAACCCTTCAAGACGAAGTACCCGCCGTACCTTGGGCAGATATTGAAGTTTTATTGCGGCAACAATTAAGTCGTCCAATGGATGAAACTTTTTCTAGTTTTAGCGCTATTCCTGTAGCGGCGGGTTCAATTGCTCAAACTCATCGCGCTACTTTGGTAGATGGGCGAGAAGTGGCGGTAAAAGTGCAGCGTCCTGGAATCGATCTTACCATTGCTCAAGATATTTCTTTGATTCGTGGTATCGCCGATTTAGTTGCTCGTACAGAGTTTGGACAAACTTATGAGGTTGATTCTCTAGCGGAGGAGTTTACTACAGCATTGCAAGCTGAGTTAGATTTTAAACGCGAAGCTAGTTTTACAGACCAATTGCGGCAAAACTTGGCAGATAGTCGCTGGTTTGACTCCAAACGGCTGGTTGTAGCCGAGATTTTTTGGGATCTGACTACCGAGAAAATTATGGTAATGGAGTGGTTAGATGGTGGGCCCTTATTATCGGCTACCTTAAATAGCGATCGCGATGGTTTAGATTCTAAGCTTGAACGGGGACAAATTACTTCTTTACTATTTCGTTGCTTTTTTCAGCAGGTATATATTGACGGCTTTTTCCACGCTGACCCCCACCCCGGCAACTTATTTTATCTCAAAGATGGGCGCGTAGCTTTATTAGACTGCGGTATGGTAGGTAGGTTAGATCCGCGCACTCAGCAGATTTTAACAGAAATGCTATTGGCGATCGTCGATCTTGATGCTCAAAGATGCAGCCAGCTAACATTACAGTTGGCGGATTCTGCTCAGCCTGTAATCTTATCACGGTTGGAGAATGACTACGACCGAATGCTGCGAAAGTACTACAATTTAAGTTTGTCACAAATCAACTTTAGTCAGATATTTTACGAAGTTTTACAAATTGCTCGTAATAACAAAATTCGCTTACCGGGTAATTTGGGTTTGTACGCTAAAACCCTAGCCAATTTAGAAGGAGTTACTCGTAAGTTTAATCCTGAAGTTAATTTGTTAGATGAAATTAAGCCATTAATTACTGACTTATTTCAGCGACAATTATTGGGCGCAAATCCTCTCCAATCGCTGCTAAGAACAGCTTTAGACGTTAAAAGTTTGTCTCTGCAATCACCCCGACATATTGAATTATTGTTAGATCGGGTAACTTCCGAGACTTTGCAGTGGAATGTATCGTTGCGCGGACTTGATGGGGTGCGTCGTAGCCTGGATGATTCTGCAAATCGCCTCTCTTTTAGTGTTTTGGTAGGCTCCTTAATTATGGGAGCGGCAATTATTTCTAGTAAAGCCCAAACAACTGATTTATCTTTACCTAGTAGCGTATTATTTGCGGCGGCTAGTTTGTTGGGTTTATGGTTAGTTTTTAGTATTATTCGTTCTGGAGGTTTGAAGTAGTTTATAGGGCAAATATGACCATTGAATCTATAAAAGTTGGCAATTGCTAGATTTAAGTAATTGCTTTTTGTTTTTGTAGCGATTTAGTGAAAATGTTAACAAAATATCGAAGTTTTTGCGGAATGATGGCAGAGCTACTAAATAGGTATACTATGTTACTTAGTATACGAACTTAATTTGGGTTGATCTCTTTACGCAAAGTTAATAATGCCTATAAAGTAATTGAGACGCTCTCGTTGAGAACGCTCACTCTATATAAATTCATTAGCACGATAATCAGTATTTAAAGCAATTTGTGACGTAGAAGATTTTGAGGTAAGGAGAAGTGGTGAGACGAATATTTAATAGCTTTTACCTAGCTAGTACGATAGTGGTGTTGGTAAATCAGTCTGTTGAGGCTAATCAAGTATCGGCGGGTGGGGTGGAAGGAATTTCTAGCACGTCTCAAACTATTAAGCTGAAGCTGGGCAATTCTGGGCAAAAAATTAGACAAGTGCGGGCATCAAAGATAGCGCAAACGCTGCCAAGTTCAGA
>CAJQOK010000456.1 GCA_905479905.1 uncultured Aliterella sp. | reverse complement strand
TTAGATGAATTTATTTCACCCTGCTTCTGCCTGAAGAGATATATAAAACTTAAGTTATCTAGTTTATTTTCGTAGGCAAGCGATCGCGTGGTAAATGCTCTTATCGAGCAATCCCAGAACAGTTGTAAAGAAGTAAGAGTTTAACTACTGCTAACGATAAATATAGTATTTCAGGTCTGACTGAAGATAGAAGAACTGGTCAAGTTTATTCAAAGTCATCTTGACTTCAAAGTACTCAAACGTGCATTAGCAGTGCAAATATCTTGAAAGGCTATTTACATCGCCAGAAGTAGAAAATTCTTTATATTTCGGACAGCTTTATCAGTGAATGGTGGTTAGTATTCCAAATAAAGGTACTTCTTGGATTACAGCTAAGTTGTCAAGGTAGCAAAAACTACCTGAGTGTCCAACAACAGCAAGCAGTTCTCAACTAACTGCAAAAACATTGGCTGCACATCTATCGCTACGAGTTATTACAATCGCCGGAGATATATCTTAACTTTAGTGTAGTTAGAATCTGCTATCAAGCACGATGGCTTAACATGGGTTTTGCGAATTAATCAAGTTGGGGGAATAGATCCTAATATTGAACCTATTGCCCCGATGACGCTGTAGTTGAATAGTTAAAGTGCGCCTACTAATTCCACAAGGGAAAAGCGATAATAAGCAAAAGTTACTTACAGACGATCTCTAACGAACTTGGTTCTTCACTAACCTTGGGGTGCTGTGTGCCGGGATTGTACGTTACAGAACTGCCTTTGAAATTTTCTTCCTTGTAAGCTTTGACAGTTGCCGCCGATCCTACCTTGAGGCTGTCAGCTTCATCACCCCAATCTTTGTTATTTGCACCAGGAAGAGTACGTAAATTGCTATACCGACCCGCACCGTTGATCGTGATATCGCTGTCAGTAAAGTTTTTACCATCCCAGAGATGCACTGAACAAGGGTTATCAGCTTTTGTTGTGTTTTGTACTAAGACTGTTCCCGATGTATTTGTTGTGCTTGTTGTTAGTGTATTTGGTTGACACGCTGTCATAATCGGAAGGCTCAAGATTGTGGCAGCTAATCCTGGAGATATTAGGCGATAATTTTTCATTTGCGTTCCTCTTCAATTCAATTTTCATTAGTGCTTAACATCTTAGTTATTTGATGTATTTTGTAAGCTCTACTTGTTTATCTATCCCTGGTTATAACTAGCTCTAAACCAGAATAAATATTTCTTCAAAAAAATTAGAACTTTAAAGCTTTACAAGTATGTATAAGATAGTATAGCAATCCTAAGTCAGTTGAAGAAAAGTAAGGGTTGAACTACTGTTAAGGATAAATGTAGCCTTTGAGGTCTGATTGAAGATGGAAGAACTGGTCAAGTTTATTCAAAGTAATCCTGACTCTAGAGAAATCAAACGAGCCTTAGCAGTGCAAATGGTCTTAAAAGGCTATTTATATCGACAGATTGCAGAAATTCTCTCTGTTTCGGACAGCTTTATAGCGCAAATGATGGCTAGTATTTGAGTCCGAAGGAGTGCTTGGGTTGCAACTGAGCTATTAAGGGAGCAATGGCTATTTGAATGCGGGGCAACGGCAAGCGGTAATCAACTGGTTACAGCAGAAGAACTATTGGAATCTGACACAATTACAACAACATATTCAAGACAGATACAGCATCAAGTTCAAATCGCGACAGAGCTATTACGACTTATTTGCTGTTGCAGGCATCAGTTGGAAAAAAACGCAAAAGCGCAAAGAGAAAAAAGATCCAGAGTTAGTGCAAAAAAAAACTAGAGATTCTTGCCCAACTGAGCCAATGGCTGCCAGAGATAGCAGCAGGAAGAATGAGTGTATTTTTCCTTGATGAGTGTCATTTATTATGGGGGGATGTCTGCGGTTATATCTGGGGTAAGAGTAATCGCCGAATTGAAGTACCCATTGTCAACGAGCGTCAGAGGCAAACTTATTATGGGGCATTAGACTACTTCAATCACGAGTTTTTGACTCAAGCCTATCCTATAGCTAATTCAGAACATACCATCAGTTTCCTGGACTACCTACAAGCCCAGCGTCCCCATCAGCGGATTGCCGTTATTTGGGACGGAGCCAGTTATCATCGTTCACAAGAAGTGAAAGATTACTTGCAATCGCTCAATGCTGAACACGAACAACAGTTTTGGCAGCTGGTTTGCGTTCGGTTCGCACCCAATGCTCCCGAACAAAATCCCGTGGAAGATGTTTGGTTGCAGGCTAAACGATTTTTACGAGAGTTCTACCACCTGTGTGATTCATTCTGCTTTGTCAAACTACTGTTTGAACTTGTAACTCACGGTCGAACCTTTAACTTCCCAAAGTTATTTGAGTATGCCGTCTTTCCACGACCCACCTAGGATTGCTATAGATGCGCTCGTTCCTAATAGTAATATGAGGAAAGTACACCATATCTGATTTGCACACCACATCTATAATGCGTTTGCTCTGTATCCACTATTGATCTAACCAATTAAGCAGCCCAAGTGAAGTAGCGCAGCCTACAAGATGAGCGCCAATCAGATTGACGCTTGCCAAAACTACAAAAAG
>CAJQOK010000455.1 GCA_905479905.1 uncultured Aliterella sp. | reverse complement strand
TGTGCAAAATGAGCCAAATGCTTTGACAATAGCACAGTCTTTGCAACAGTCTTCGTCAATGATTTTGAGGGAAATTTTAGAGCGTGAAAATTGGCGCGATCGACTCTCACTTGAGGTTATGCAAACTCTAACTCAGTTAGGAGATCCCGTTAGTTGTTCTTTGGAATTTTCCAAAAGAGAGATTCTAGATCGTTTAGAAACCTTTTTAAAAGAGCAAAACCCCCTGATTCAATCGGCTGCAATTTACGCGATCGCATGGCTGGACTCCGAACGCGCTCAGGAGATCGCCCAAAATATACATTATGAGTCACCACACCTTTTGGTGCAGGAAACTACCCAATTGCTGCTGCCATTGTCAACTCCACACCCACCCCTAACAGCATTTCCGACTTTAGAAAAATTAGTTTATTTATTTAATAGTGATTTCTTCCACCGCGTGCAGAGTGAAACGTTAATAGCGCTTGCTAATCTAGCTGAAGTGAAAAATTATTCTAGTGGTGAGACGATTACAGAAGCAGGCGATACTTGTCGCGAATTGTTGCTGTTAATTGAAGGCAATGCTAAGATTAACTATCAAACTGAGACAGGGATTCAAGTTAAATACCTTCGTCCTGGACAAACACTAGATGAGCTTGAGGTTTTAGCGCACAGTACCTCAGAAAATACCATTATCGCAGATAGCCAAAATACGCGCATTCTGACCATCTCAGTTGATAGCTTCGACAACTTACTCGATCGCGATCCTGATTTTGCCCGTAGGGTGTTGGAGTTAGAAAGTCGCCAGTTACAGCGATTTGTGCGATCGCTGCAAACTTAACAGGTAGTATAGCTTGGTCTAATGAAGTTTAGTTTTGAGCTTGTTGAGGAGCCGTCTCATCCAACTAGACAACTGCATAATGATCTTGTTATACACGCCTATACATAAAGTATCTTCGTTGAGTCCGAGCGGTTACTTACGGTAGGTAAACAAAAGTCTAATCTGCATTACTTAAAACTTCTGGCTCATCGTCTAGTGAAAGGAAAAATTAAATTAAATCTGTTTGCTCTTGCTTGCTGTATCCAGCCAGGCGATCTACCCAATAATTGTGTCTGCTACCGTCTACATTTGACTTTTGCAAATTGGGATTAGCTGCGATCGCACTTTCTACACGCAAGCCCAAAAATTGCGAGATAAAATGCAAAACATTTAACTAATTTATTTTATGAATTTATTGAATACCTCCATATCGACAAATCGGCTTCTATTGCAAGCAACTTCAATGAAGTACAAGGAGGAAATTTTTAAAGAATTTACGGAAGAAGTTACTACTTATATGTACCCGTGTCCTGCTAAAAAAGTATCAGAGACAGAAACTTTTATTAATGAAACAATTGCCAGAATCAAAAACAATCAAGAATTAGTAGTAACAATTGTAAAGCAAGAGTCTCAAGAATTTTTGGGGTGTGCAGGTATTCATGAGATTGATAAAACAAACCCAGAATTAGGAATTTGGCTCAAGAAAACAGCACATGGGAATAAATATGGCTTAGAAGCGATCGCTGCTCTCAAATATTGGGCAGATATTAATTTAAGTTATGAGTATTGCCGCTATCCTGTAGATACAAACATAGCTAGTAAAAAAATTCCTGAAGCATTGGGAGGAAAGGTTTTTAAAGAATTTGAAAAGATCAACATGAGCGGAAATATTTTACATATGCTTGAGTACAGAATTGATAAAATTTTCAATGACAATTAATCTAACTATTCTCGCCAAATCGATAGCCTTTACCATACACCGTATGAATTAATTGAGTTTCCCCCGACACTTCAATTTTGCGGCGCAGTAAACGAATTAAAGCAGCTAACACATTACTACTGGGTTGTTCGCCCTCCTCAGACCATAAATGTTGATAAATCTGAGCGTGAGTGAGCAATTGACCGCTATTTTCAATCAAATATGCTAGTAATTGCGTTTCTTTCTCTGATAGCTCAATGCTGCGCCCTGAACGATAGCCTAGCTGGTTTTCACAGTCTACCTCCAAATCTGCCACCTTTAGCCGTTGAGAATGGGCGATCGCGCTGTCAGATGCCGAACGACGCAATAATGCTCTTACTCTTGCTAATAATTCTCTTAGTTCAAAAGGCTTAATTAAATAATCGTCTGCCCCTGCGTCCAATCCTTGCACGCGATCATCTATCGTATCTTTGGCTGTAAGAAACAACACTGGGGTAGCTTGTCCTGCGCGGCGTACTTGCTGGCAAATCTCTAATCCGGTTTTGTGAGGTAGCATCCAATCTAAAATCAGCAAATCGTACCGAGTTTTAGCTGCAAGGTCGCTCCCGACTGCACCATCATAAGCTACATCAACATTGTAACCTTCGCGCTTTAGCACTCGACTAAGAGGATCTGTTAATTCAACTTCATCATCAACTAGCAGTATTTGCATTTCCTAGGCGATCGCATTTGGGCTATTATTATGCCCGAAGCTTCAATATATTAATTCTTAATTATGCTTACTGTCGCATTGCCCAAAGGCTCACTCTTAAAAGATAGCATCCGTTTATTACAATCAGTGGGACTAGATTTTAGTGCTTTTCTCGATTCAAATAATAGACAATTGCAAATTTGCGATCCCACTCGAAGCGCCAAAGCATTACTCGTCAGGGCGCAAGATGTTCCGGTATATGTAGAATATGGTCAAGCGCAACTAGGTATTGTTGGTTATGATGTATTGCAAGAAAAACAGCCCCAAGTTGCTAATTTAATCGATTTACAGTTTGGGCTTTGTCGGTTGTCGGTGGCGGTAAAACAATCTAGCTTGTACCGCTCGGCTCTAGAATTGCCTCCTCATGGTAGGGTTGCGTCTAAGTACGTCCACTGCGCCAAAGACTACTTTGATAGCCTAGATTTGCCTATAGAGATTGTGATGCTTTATGGTTCTGTAGAGTTAGGGCCAATTACTGGAATGTCAGAAGCGATTGTTGATTTAGTCTCTACAGGGCGGACTTTACAAGAAAATGGCTTAATCGAAATTGAAACGTTATTTACCAGTACAGCGCGGCTAATTGCTCATCCTTTAAGCTATCGACTTAATATAGGTAACTTGCATCAGTTAGTAGATCAAGTGAGAGAACAGATGCTTGCTAAAGTTTAAAAACTACAAAATGCAAAAGCCCCAGACTAGATTGCTATGGGGCTGCGTAATGCTGTTTTTGGATACAGATCATTTTAAACATTGATTAAATAAAAGTTAGCTATTATGTAGTTGAAACAGAGGTAGCGCTAATCAAATTGAGTTGATGCAGCAGCGCCAGGTCTTCAGGAGTTAGAAACCTTTGCAAATTAGGTTGATTGAGTAAATCAATTTCCGATTGGCAAGATTGTTGCAAAATTTCTATACAGCGATCGCGCCTAACTCCTGATTGTATACTCTTGAGAAACCCGATTGCCATCGTAATTTTTGGTACGCTATTACGCAGTTCTTGCTGTAGTTGCTGAAGCACCTCATCTTGATTTTCAACGTATTGCTGAAGTTCAATTACTTTTTTTTGTAAACTTTCCGCGCGATCGCGTTCGGTTTGATAATGCTTCATTACAACTTCTTGTTTGTTAAACCTCGAAGCCATAGCGCCTAACAATTCTGCTCTTGTAAAAGGCTTAGTCAAATAATCATCCGCTCCTAAATCCATCCCTTGACGGATATCGGCTTTATCTACCATTGCTGTTAGAAAAATAAACGGAATTGCGGCCGTTTCTGGTACTTGACGTAAAGCGCTCAAAACTTCATAGCCATCAACTTCTGGCATCATGACATCGCAGATAATCAAATCTGGCAGATTTTCTTGCGCCCACATTGCACCCATAAAACCGTTTTCAGCCCCCACCGCCTCAAAATCTTCCGCTTCAAGCAATTATAAATATTTGCTCTTACGGCGGGTTCATCTTCTATTACTAAAATTTTCTTCATTTTTTTATATTTATTGGTTCAATGGTAGTGTAACGGTAAATGTTGTGCCAACTTCTAATTGGCTCTCTATAATAATTGTGCCTCTGTGTAAATCCACAGACTTTTTAACGATCGCAAGCCCTAGTCCCGTACCAGGAATATTACTCACATTCTTACCGCGATGAAAAGACTCAAACAACTGTTGTTGATCTTCTACCGAAATACCAATCCCCCTGTCTTGAATCGAAAAAGTTGCTAAATTGCGATCGCATTTTAATTTAAAATCTACCTCTTTCCCTTGGGGCGAATACTTCACCGCATTTGTCAGCAAATTAGTTATGATGTGTCGGAGTAATTTTTCATCTATCAGCCCGTTAAAGTTGTCTAACTGGTCTTGAGGATAAAAGTTAATAGTATGAGATTGGGTTGTAACTTGCACTTCTTCTACCAAGTCGCGACAAAACTGGCTAATATCTAGCAGTTTTGGTTGAAATTCTAATTTTCCAGCTTCAGCTTTACCAATTAGTAGCACGTCATCCAGCAGATTAGTCATATGTTTTACGCTAGATTGAATCCGTTGCTGGTGCTTAAGTTTCTTTTCCTCAGTCCATTTATGACTGTAATATTCCAGCAACTCGCTAGAAGATAAAATTGTTGCCAAGGGAGTACGAAACTCATGAGATGCCATAGTTACAAACCGAGATTTGAGTTCGCCTAGTTCTTTTTCCTTTTCTAAAGCGTTGCGAA
The DNA here is from genome assembly GCA_905479905.1 of uncultured Aliterella sp. Lineage (GTDB taxonomy): Bacteria > Cyanobacteriota > Cyanobacteriia > Cyanobacteriales > Chroococcidiopsidaceae > Aliterella. The sequence goes on along the minus strand of CAJQOK010000455.1, from coordinate 1,019 downwards.
TCTCTGTTTCTACTTGCTTACGCTCGGTAATGTCACGAATAATAGCCATGACTTCATTTTCTGCACTAACAGCAATTCGCGCTTCGTAGTCTAATAAATTGTTATCTAATCGCAACTGGTACTCAAAAACTTGCATATTTTTGGTAATTAAAGCCAACTGTAGGCAATACATCATCGGATTAGCTACTTCTTCAGGAAATACCTCGTACAAACTTTTGCCCAAAAATTCTTGAGTAGGTAGAGGTAAAAGATTATTTTTTACCGCTTTAAAATTGACAAAAATCCCTTCAAAACTAATCCGAAACATAGCATCAGGAATAGCGTCAAGCAAAGCTTTATTTGTAGATAAACTTGAATTTAGGGCATTTTCTGCCCGTTTGCGATCGCTAATGTCGGTAGAAATGCCACAAACTGCATAAATTTCTCCTACTGCGTCAAATAGGGGAAACTTGATCGAAATATAAGTATGCAATCCGTCATGATGAGGAGCCACTTCTTCCCAGTCCATAGGGCTTTTAGTTTCTATAACTTTTAAATCGTTCGCCCGTACGCTATCAGCTATTTCTTTAGCAAAGAGATCGTAATCAGTTTTACCTTTAATAACTTCTCTATCAACATTAAAAAGAATTCCAAACCAAGCATTGATTGTCAGATATCTACCTTCGAGGTCTTTAACATAAATCAAAGCTGTAGAGTTGTCTAATATTGCTTGCAAACGCTGTTCGCTTTCTTGCAAAGCTTGCTGACTGTGCCTAGCTTCTGTGGTATTGCGTACCACTTTAGAGAAGCCTCTCAGTTGCCCGTTTTGGTCTTTTAAAGCGGTAATTAGGACATCCGTCCAAATCCGCGAACCATCTTTACACACCCGCCAGCCGTGATCTTCGATTTGACCGTTTACTTGAGCTAAGTGCAAAAAGTATTCTGGCTTGCCGATCGCTCTATCTTCTGCTGTATAAAAACAAGAGTAAGATTTTCCTAAAATTTCGGCTGATTTGTAGCCCTGGATTCGTTCTGCTCCC
>CAJQOK010000454.1 GCA_905479905.1 uncultured Aliterella sp. | reverse complement strand
CGCGCTTCCCATGCGTTTTTGAAATGGCTCGGCTTGCAGAATTTTCCGAATAAAAGCATCGGTTTCTAGCAGTACATCGTAGCCAAACATGATGTCATAAATCCGAATAGTATTTTCTTGGCGCAACTTAACATCATCGACAAAAGGATTTCCGCTAAAGAGTTCAAAACCCAAGCCGTAGTGCATATCGTGGTACAAGTTTGCGCCTGTGCTAATCATCCAGTCGATAAAGCCATTGCGGATTAGGGGCGCAAGTACCGAAACCCCATAACCCGCCGGAGTCATTGCGCCAGACAAGCTAAGTCCTACGGTAACGCCTGGTTGCAAGACTTCTTTACTTAACAGGTGGCAAATTTCCCGCAGACGTGCGGAATTGTAGGCGGTGAAATAATTATCAATTAAATCTACTACGCCAATTTCTGGCTGCATGGGAGTAGGAGATATTTTGTTACTAGCCAGTTTTGACATTATTTTGATGCTCTATATGGATGCGTCGATCTAATTTAGCCATTTTCAGCAAGTTTTTTCACGGCTTCCAGGTAACAATTGTAAGAATCTTTGCTAAAACAAACTAAGATTACTTTTTCCAAATGGTTATTAGTGGATAAAAATGCTTGAATTTCTGTAACAGCAATGGTTGCGGCTCGTTCTACTGGAAACCTATATACACCCGTGCTAATTGCCGGGAAAGCGATTTGCTTAATTTGATAATCTTTAGTTAGTTCTAAACTACGGCGATAACAACTAGCTAACAAATCATCTTCCCTTTGCTTTCCACCCGTCCAAACTGGTCCAACGGTATGAATTATCCATTTTGCAGGAAGGTTGTAGCCTTTAGTAATTTTAGCGTCACCAGTCTCGCAGCCGTGTAATTTGCGGCATTCAAACAAAAGTTCTACTCCGGCGGCGCGATGAATAGCCCCATCAACGCCACCACCACCTAGTAAAGAGTTATTGGCGGCATTAACTATGGCATCAATGGCTAAGGTTGTAATGTCTTTTTGAATCACCGTTATCATAATTTTCTAGGCGATCGCACTCATAGATATATTACAGTCGCGCGAGATGGGAAATCGCAATACTCTTTCTTTTAGGTGGCTTCCTGGTTCTTGCAATCAAACAAATGCAATTTAAAACGCTGGGATAGTTCCTCAGAAACTTTGACTCCTCGAACGCTGTTGCCACGATCATCTAGTAGCGGTGAAAAAATCCCAATTCCCATTTTACCAGGTACTACTACAAGCAACCCACCGCTAACCCCACTTTTTGCAGGTAAACCAACCTTATAAGCCCATTCTCCAGCAAAGTTGTACATCCCACAGGTATAGATAACACTGAGAATATCTCTAATATAAGCAGGGGAAACTGCTTTGATTTTGGTACATGGATTTATACCTTGATTAGATAACGTCGCTGCCATTACAGCCAAGTCTAAACAGTTAATCTCTAACGAACATTGCTGAAAGTAAAGATCCAAAGCTTCGTCAATTTTTTCGTCAATCATGCCAAAGTTAAGCATAAGGTGAGCCATTGCTCGATTGCGGTGTCCGGTGGTGCGCTCAGACATAAATGTGAGCATATCGACGGAGGTTTCGTGTCCAATGTAGCGCTCGAACATTGATAACATCCGACTTAACCGCTCGGTGGGTTCTTTGCCTTTAATTAAACTTGTAATTGCGATCGCTCCAGCATTAACCATTGGATTGTAGGGACGCTTAGATTTTTCGTCAAGGATAATAGCATTAAAAGCATCTCCTGTTGGCTCCACACCTACTTTTGCTAACACTCGTTCCCGTCCATGTTCTTCTAACGCTAGTCCGTAAACAAACACTTTAGAGATCGATTGAATAGTAAATAGTTGCTGAAAATCGCCGACTTTGAAGCATTGCCCGTCTAGAGTGACGATACAGATACTAAACAAATCTGGATTCATTAAAGCTAGTTCTGGAATGTATGTTGCTAAAGTACCTGCTTGCAAGGAGCGATACTTATTGTGTAACTCCTCCAAAGTAGCTTGAATATCTACAGGTTCAATCGTTGCTGAGGCAAGATAATTGTTCAAAGCGACCTCACGGTTGTTCAGTAGTAATATGGTCACGTTAAACCCAGAACGGCTAAAGTTTTTGTGTCAACAGGAGCAAAAAACTTTTTCAGTATTGCCGACAGAATGTTTTAAGGCAACTGCTTACAATGGTTCCTTGGCATATTGATTGTAGAATTTACTGACTTTGCTATCTTTCATACCATTTGCCAATTCATAAACGAGTAAGATTTATACACTCTTTATGAAAAAAAGACTATGAGTAGTAATGAATCGCGCTTTGCGGCAATTTCTCAAATCACTGATCGCGAAATACTGCCGCCTAAAACTCCCAGTCGCTTAGAGGAACTGTGGGCAACGGATGTTTTTACCCTAAACAAAATGCAGGCTTGTCTGCCTAAAGATGTCTTTAAAGCTATCAAGAAAACGGTACAAACTGGCGGCAAGTTAGATGTCTCAGTAGCAGGTGTTGTGGCTGCGGCGATGAAAGATTGGGCAATTTCTAAAGGCGCGCTCTACTACGCCCATGTGTTCTATCCAATGACGAACATTACGGCGGAAAAACACGACGGTTTTATCTCGGTGCAAAGCGATGGCTCAGTAATCACAGAATTTACAGGTAAACTGCTGGTGCAAGGTGAACCTGATGGCTCGTCTTTCCCTAACGGCGGTATTCGCTCGACCTTTGAAGCGCGAGGATATACAGCGTGGGATGTTACTAGCCCTGCCTACGTGATGAAAACTGACAATGGTGTAACCTTGTGCATTCCGACAGTTTTTATTTCCTGGACTGGTGAAGCCCTCGATAAAAAAACGCCGCTATTGCGCTCTAATGCTGCTATGAGTCATGCCGCTACTCGGTTGCTTAAGCTTTTAGGACACTCGGAAGTTGCCCCAGTTAATTCTAGCTGTGGTGCAGAGCAAGAATACTTCTTAATCGATTCTCATTTTGCTAATAGTCGCCCAGATATCTTATTGACTGGCAGAACTCTATTTGGTAGACCCGCCGCCAAAGGTCAACAGTTTGACGATCACTATTTTGGAGCTATTCCAGAGCGCGTCCAAGTTTTTATGCAGGAAGTAGAAGAAAGAATGTATCGCCTAGGCATTCCAGCTAAAACTAGACACAACGAAGTTGCCCCTGGACAGTTTGAAATTGCGCCCTTTTTTGAAGCGGCTAACGTCGCCAGCGATCATCAACAGATGACAATGACGATTTTGAAGAATACCGCCAAGAAGCACGGTTTTATCTGTTTGCTGCATGAAAAACCCTTTGCAGGCATTAATGGTTCGGGTAAGCACGTTAACTGGTCAGTGGGTAATGCGACTCAAGGAAACCTGCTCGATCCGGGTGCTACACCGCACTCCAATCTACAATTTTTGCTCTTTTGCGGCGCGGTAATTCGGGGTGTTCATAAATATGGGTCGCTTTTACGGGCAGTGGTGGCTTCAGCCAGCAACGATCACCGCTTGGGTGCAAACGAGGCTCCGCCAGCGATCATCTCGGTTTACTTGGGTTCTCAGCTTGAGGATGTGTTCGAGCAAATTAAGCGGGGAGAAGTGAAAAACTCTGCCCATGCTGGGGTAATGAATTTGGGTGTAGACACTTTACCCGAATTTCCTAAAGATCCAGGCGATCGCAATCGTACATCACCCTTTGCTTTTACAGGCAATCGATTTGAGTTTCGAGCCGTTGGTTCTAATCAAGCTGTTTCTGGCCCACTGGTGGCAATGAATACGATTTTGACGGATTCGTTGATTTGGGTAGCAGACACCCTAGAAGCTGAATTAGCAACAGGAGTAGCCCTGAACGATGCTGCCTACACGGTGCTTAAGTCGGTGATGGAGCAACACAGCGCGGTAATTTTTGGCGGTAATGGCTATTGCGAAGAATGGCACAAGATGGCGGTGGATAGGGGTTTATTAAACTTACCGACTACGGCGGATGCTTTGCCTGTTTTGAAAGAGAAGTACATCGAAGAACTATTTGAAAAAACGGGCGTTCTGTCGGCAACCGAACTAGAAAGTCGCTTTGAAGTCTATGCTGAACAGTACGTTCAGGTGATTGAGATGGAAGCCAAATTAATGATTAGTTTGGCAAAAACGGTGATTTATCCTGCCGCCTACCGCTATTTATCTGAGCTTTCTTGCACGATCGCCAATTTGAAAGTAATTGGGGTTGAACTTGAAAAAGAGAGTTTGGACAAGGTGGCTTCGTTGACCAAACTAATGATGGATAGTGTAAGTAAATTAAGTGACGCTCTGAGTAAGCATGATTTTTCAGTAACCGAAGAACACTTGCAATATTCGGCAAAAACCCTTCGTCCGATGATGGATCGAGTCCGCGAGTACGCTGATGCGATCGAAGGGGAAGTAGCCGATGATTTGTGGCCTTTGCCCAAGTACCAGGAAATGCTATTTATCAAATGATAGTTAGCGTTGTTGATTGGATGTAGAAATGTAGAGACGTTGCAATGCAACGTCTCTACATTGGTTTTTAGTTAACGGATGGAGATGCAGCGCCCGTTTGATTGACAGCTTGCAAAGTCCGGCGACGAAGTTCAAGGATCTGGCTAATTTCACGAGCAAAACTTGGTTGACGCTCAATCATTTGATTGACAATGGGTGCAGAAATCATCATTACTTCTAGGTCGTCTACAGCCGTTACTGATATAGGACTAAGCTCCTCAGAAAAGAGAGTCATTTCACCAAAAAACTCA
>CAJQOK010000453.1 GCA_905479905.1 uncultured Aliterella sp. | reverse complement strand
ATCAAATTCTCTCCCGACAACTTTTTAAGGGATATGCGGCTAGTCGTTGGGAGTGGTCAGTTCATGCAGCTTTACTAAATAATGATGTCCGTATTGTTGTTGATGAGACACAATTACAAGGTATTGGCTATAAAACCTCAATTCTGCTGCAAAAATTTGCATCAGAGTCTGGTCATTTTGGAAAGCGAGAGCTAGTTTTATGTAGTGCAACTCTCGATATTACTACCCTTAAGGAACATAAATTGAGTTACCAATCGATCTCCTTGGGAGAAGGAGATCGCGCAGATGGCTCCCTCACGGAGCAGAAAATAAATTTTCCCAAACAATTGCATCGTTTGACTATTCCCCAAGAAAATTATAGGTTTCTAATTGCTCAAATAGTTACCGCAGAACATATCTCCGATACCTTATCCCTTTGTATTGTCAATAAGGTTGATGATGCAATTGGGATCGTGGATTGTCTTGCCAATTTAGGTATACCCGTAAATCTATTACATTCTCAGTTTCGAGGTCACGAACGAGATCGGCTTTGCGCTGACTTAGCAAATTTTAAGGGAGTGGTAATTTCCACTCAAGTAATTGAGGCAGGTATCAATCTGGATGCTCGTAAACTCTTCACTATGCCTTGTCCCTGGGCTTCATTTGTCCAACGCTGTGGTCGAGCAGGACGGAATGGAACCTATGCTGATTGTGATGTTTACTTGCTAGATGTTCGGGGACTGAATTTTAAACCTTATGAAGATTCTGAACTAAGAGATTTTTGGAGATGCTTCAATAAGTTGTCAGATGTTAATATTGCCACCTTGCTAAATATTAATCCACCAAAACAGCATATACCTGGTACGGCTCAAGTGCTGACAATAGGCTTTTTAGAAGGCTTATTTGACTCTCATCCCAAACCGGATAGTAGTTGTGATGATGTGAATGGATATATTCGTGGTGAAATCGATGCTACTGTATTAGTAATGTGGCGAGAGTTTAAGGGAAAACCAGAGCTAAATTGGGGATATCAACAGGAAGAACTTTGCCGAATTCCTATTAAAAAGTTTTATAAATTTTATAGTAATTTTGTTTGGGTTTGGAATAATAGCCAAGATTTATGGGAATTAAAAGATAAACCAGCCGCTAATCAAATTGTGCTATTACCTCGTTCTACTGGAGGCTACAGTGATAAACTTGGTTTTACTGGTAATAGCAGCCATTTACCTTCTAGGTTGCCAATAGAGTTATTGCAGAAATCTAACAAAAAGTCTTCAGATAGGAAAATAAATTCTGTCACGTTAAAACAGCATTCGACTGATGCCCGTAGCGAATTATTGCGAATCAAAAATCACTTAGCCCATCTGGATTTGGGTGAATTTTGGGTTCTAGTGGCTGACTGCGCCCAGTGGCACGATCTCGGAAAGGCTCATCCTCAGTTTCAAGATGCGATTTATAATCCTACTGAGATTGGGGCGAAAGCTCCCTCAATGAAACAATATCAAAGCAAAGGTTTTCGCCATGAGTTAGCCAGTGCAATCGGCGCATTAATGCACGGCAAGACTTTTCTATTTGCCTATATTGTCGCTGCACATCATGGTAAGATCCGCGTTCGTGTTGACAACTTCTGCTGGCTGAAAGATGAAAAAGGGCTGCGAGGTCTGATGGTGGGGGATAAAGTTTGCTCTTGCTCCCTTGGCAATGATGCTTCTGATAATGAGGTAAAAATTGATGAATTTTTAATCGACTTGCCAGATAGTGGAGAATGGAAGCAATCTGTGGCTCAAGAGATTGAGAATTCAGGAGTATTTAAACTTAGTTACTTAGAAACATTAGTGCGAATTGCCGACCGACGAGCTAGTGCTTTAAGAGAAATCTAACCAAACCTTGCCCATCGGAAACAAGCCCAAGCCCAACGTCAAAGACTTGCTCAAAAGTATGGACACGAATTTATAGCATTGCTTGATAGCGATCGCAATTCTAAAGTATTTGTAACCGATATAGTGCAAAAGTTCGTGTTTCAGGATGAGGAGGGGAAGGTTATTTCTGAAACCAATAGTTCTTTGGTGGGCAAGATTATTGAGGTGAGGTTTAATTCACTAGATTGAGCAATTTAGCAGAAGCACTGGTATGTGAACGATCCGCCGCAGGCATCGCGCTTGGTTATAGCGATGCTTATCTTAAGTATTTAAGTCTCAAAAAAAGCTTTATATATTTAGTTTATTAATAATTAAATGTTGCCCAAGGTATAGAATATTACTTAATATCCGAAGAATTGCCTCTTGAGCAACGTTAAAAAAGGCGACTTGTCCCAGTCGGCGGGGGTCAAGAGACAGAAAGCCTTTATCCCGTTTGACCCGGCTTTTTGGTAGTCGCGATTCTTGCTTCTTCCATGCGTCTTGCAATCATTTCTCGCATTTTGATTTCACGCGGATCAATCGGTGTACCAGGGGGTAGGGGTTTATCGAAAACTGTCCAATCCACGGGATCTGGATCGTTGGGATCAAGATTATCGATTCTGGCTAACTTTTTAGGCATGGATTAGGGCAATGGGTGCGACATTTAGGGGTTGACATTTTCAGGGCAATCAAGCTGACAAGTCTCATGGTTTGTCCCGCTCAAGGTTTGCCACGAGCGTTTTTCTTAGCTATTTATGGGCAATCCCAAGTAGCGAACGCTCGTACCACAGCATCGATTTCCAT